>NZ_JBKEVI010000009.1:0-107193 GCF_056357035.1 Bifidobacterium sp. LH_417 | reverse complement strand
CATTTCTTTGGTCGGAAAACAGAATACGCGGGAACGCCCCTTACGCTTACGGAATCAACGGCTCAACGACGAACTGGCTCAACGACGAACCGACACCCACGAAAACAGCAATAGCGCCACATAAAGAGCCAGAACACGGCAGAGGCGTTGTTAGGCGAAGGCGAACGACAGTGAGCCAGAGGATTGTGGCACGAAGTGCCCCCGCGGGCTGAGCCGTGAAGAAAACGGCAGAGGCGTTTTTAGGCGAAGGCGAACGACAGTGAGCCAGAGGATTGCGGCACGAAGTGCCCCCGCTGGGACTTGAACCCAGGACAAACACCTTATAAGGGTGCTGCTCTAACCGACTGAGCTACGGGGGCAACCTTCACGATTGTACCGGCGGCAAGGACTGCACGCGCCGGTCATACGCGACACGCCGACACCTCCCCCACGGCAAACAAAACTGTTCGCTTTTACATCACATCTACCATTATTAATGTGCGATTGCATACTTAACTTCACATCAAACCAAGAAGCCGCACAATACCGCCCAATAAAGTAACGCCCACGTGAACTCGATTGAAAATCGTTGATTTCCAATATGTTGAACGCTCACAACGTGCTAATCTGTATCGCAGATACCCACCACAGTATCCACACAGTCCACGTAATCACCACCCAAAACAAAACAACATAGTACTGCTGAAGCGAACATTATTCATGTTCACTTCAACTGCCGGAAGGGAATAGTCATGGCAGAAAACCCCAAGGAAATCACCGTCAACTTCGACATGTTCGACAAGACCCCGGAGGAGAAGACCGCCGAAGCCAACAAGGTCGCCAAGTCGTTCGGCATCAGCGACGCGGCACTGGCCGAGGTCGAGGAGTACAAGGCCAAGCTCACCCGCTACAACGCCTGGGACCTGCCGTTCATGGGCTACGTGAACGAGGACGGCTACGGCTACGCCTACGTGCCGGACGCCGCCATCGTGCGCGAACCCTACTGGGACGCCCACCGGGCGTTCCTCGCCCTGCCGGAGGACGTGCAGGTCGCGTTCGCGATCCGCATGCTGTTCACCCACCGCCCCGTCGACCGCTACGGTGCCAGCATGTTCCTCCACTACCAGCACGGTTTCAAGGTGAACTTCATCGGCGAAGGCGCCAACAAGTACTGATCGGCCGGATACCGGAGCGCAACCGGACGCTCGATCATCCTCCATATCGCAACGTCGGCGCGACGCAACGGGGCGTCCGCACAGACAACACCGAAAGGCCGTGAACACGGGCATCGCCCGGTTCACGGCCTTGTGCGTCATACGCGGCCGGACCACGACGTCCGGCCGACGCCCGACCAACGGTCATAGGCCGGGATGCGGCGCCCCTTCCCGCGCCACATCCTCCCAATCGACCTTGAGTCTGCGATCGCGCCCGTACAGCAGTCGCGCGTAATCCGCGTACCCCGGCTCCCACTCATGCAGGGAAGCCGCCACATGCACGCGGAACGTGTCATCGCACGGCGTATGCGCCTCATACAACGTCGGCCACGGCATGCGCCACACGCCCCGCACCTCGGCCAGCCGACCGATGACCGAGCCGCCGCATGCCCCATCGAACCGAGCCGCCGCCGCACGATTCCTCACCTCGAAAATGCCGCCACGCGCCAGATCCTCGACCACGAGCATCCCCTCGGCGGCGCACGCGCGACGCACCCAGAACCACGAGGCGAAATTCGACGCCGAAGTCTCGCACAGATCACGGTACTCGCGCTCCCCCACGCCATCGCGATCCTCACGCTCGTATGCGGCCGCCACCGCATATGGGGTCAAGCCGGAAACATCGAGATGATAATCGAACGCGAACCACTGCGCGAACGCCTCCTCCAGATGATCGTGAAACGCCCGCGAGCGCGTGCGGAACGGATTGAGGTTCACCTGAATGAAGAACTCCCGTCGCGCATCCCCGTACGTCACCACATCGCCTTCACGGAACATGGCGACCACCCGGTCCGTCGGCAACGTCGCCACCCCGGTATCGTCGCGATCGAGCTCGTCGACCGTCATCACATCGTTCATCGTCATGATATCCCCCTTCATCGGGTCCCCGTGGAGAGCACCGTCGCCCTCCTCGTGCGCCCAACGATAAGGGGCGTCGCAAGCCCACGCAAATCCTTCCGCGCAGCCGGGGATGATGGTGGATAACCCGGTGGACGGGCATCGGGTTATCCACCATCAGCGATGGAAAATCGGGGAAAAATCGGGGAAAGTCAAGGAAAGATCGATTGGGAAGGTCGAGGAAGAATCGGGGAAGATCAAGGAGAGATCGGGAAAGTCGGAGAGAAGCCAGAAAAGGAGAACCGACCAAGAACCGACAGGCAGCCGAACGGCGGAAGCCCACCCACCAAGGTCTCCAACGTGGCAGAACACGACGGAATGCGGCAGAACACGGCAGAACACGACAGAATGCCGCAGAACACGGCAGAGAACACGGTAGAATCCCATCCGGACCAGACGCATCCCAACCATTTGCACAACACGAAGGGACACCGGGACATGACGAACATGAACGACGCCACGAACGGAAGCCGGGGCGTCATCCAGACGCCGCGCGGCGTCGCCGCAACCCTCGCGCAGGCGTTCGTCTACGGCATGTTCCCCCTGTATTGGGCGGCGCTCGCGACCGTTCCCTCGATGAACGTAATGCTCTATCGCATCGTCACCGCCGCCATCGTCATGACGCTGTTCATGGTCGTCACGCGCCGCTGGCACGGATTCGTCCAGGCGGTGCACGCCATGTGGCGACGCCCCCGCGTCTTCTGGATGGAGGTGGCGGCGGCAGTGCTCGTCACCATCGACTGGGTCGTGTACATCCGGCTCGTCGCCGTAGGACGTACCTCCGAGGCGAGCGCCGCGAACTTCCTCATGCCACTCATCAACATGGCGCTCGCATTGGTCATCCTGCACGAACGCACCACGCGGCTCGGCATCGTCTCCATGGCGGTCGCACTCGTCGGCGGAGCGCTCTACGTGCTCGACACCGGCGCGTTCCCCGGCCTCGCCCTGCTGATGACGTTCAGCTACTCGGGATACTGCCTGATCAAACGCTTCATCCCGCTCGACCCGTTCCAATCATTGACGTTCGAGACGGGCGTGCTCGCACCGTTCGCCTTCGCGGCGCTCGCCGCGCAACCCCGGTTCGGTGTGCCCGACGGCGAGACGTGGTGGGTGTGGGCGCTGCTCGCCGGCTGCGGGCTGCTCACCGCGATACCGCTGGTTCTCACCTCATATGGCGTGCGCCACGCGGCGTTCCTCACGTTGAGTTTCACCCAATACATCACACCGACCATCCAGCTCATCCTCGGCATCGTCGTGCTCGGCGAACACGTGCCCGCCCACCGGTTCGTCTCATTCTCGGTGATCTGGCTCGCGCTCGTCATCTACACCTTCGACCTGGCACGCCGGCATCTGGAACGTCCGAAGCGTCCGTGACGCCGGCAAACGCCAATTGCTCCGGCATCGACGTCAATCACGCTGACGGCGAATCCACGAATCCGATCCACGAATCTGGAGATTATCCACCGGTTCCTCCACAGTTCCCCACCAAATCGGCAGGGGACGCACGAACTCTCCGGAAACCTTCTACGCTCATGCCATGGAGACCTTCGGATACAACACGTTCTACACGTTGAACGAGGCACGGGAACTGGCCGCACGTCGCCATGCGGAATGCCGCGCCGCGCTGCTCGACGCCTGCCGGCGGCGCAACCGGCGCACCTCCGGCAGGAACCCGCAGCCGCTTATCAGTCATGGCACACTATTGCAACTGGTCGGTATGGCCGCCACCATGAACACCTCTCCCGCCTACGATGACGACGCCATCCACGTCACCGTGCATGACATGAAGGACCTGCGAAGAACACCGGGGCTCCGATTCCACCATTGGAGTCACAGCAGCGAGATCATGCATGCGGACGAACTGGTGGCCGGAGTGACCCCTCAGCAGGCCATATGCCAGATGGCCCAGTACACCGATCTGCGCAGTCTGGTCATCGCCATGGATTGGCTGACCTGCGCCAATCCCGACCTACGTGCCTGCACCCATCAGGAATTAGTGGACTTCGTCGACGGCTGCGGACGGTTCACCGGAGCACGCCTCTGCCGGGCCGCGGTCGCACTCAGCCGCCCGGGTACGGATTCGCCGCAGGAAACCATACTCCGTCTCGAATGCAACGACTACGGGCTGCCGGAGCCGCAAGTCAACTATCCGATTCCCGACATGCTGAGAGGCACCGGGATACTGAAGGTCGATCTGGCGTTCCCGGAGGATCACGTGGTGGTGGAGTACGACGGCCGCTACCACTACACCTTGGATCGGTGGGAGGGAGATTTGGAAAAGCGCAATCGCCTGCGCGCACTGGGGTATGAGCCGTTCGTGGCCACCCGGAGGACCTTCGCCACACAGGCCAATCTCCAAGAGTTTCTATCCATGGTGGCGACGGCAATCATGCGATACCGCATGAGGGATCATTCCTTTGGTTCCTAAAGCATTCCTTTGGGAACCAAATCGAATCCTCCCCAGTTCAAGACCGCGGAACCGGCCGCATTCCGCGGTTCCCGATACGCATTCGCCTCCTATCCCCTGCAGCAGTTACCAAAGCAGTCTCTTCGGAACCAAAGGAATGAGCCGACGGTCTCCCATGAGCAATTCGACATGTACTCGGCACGCAATTCCCCGCGAATGCCCTTGTGGCCTCCCGTGTCGCGGTGAGACTACTTCACTCATCGGCGACCTCCATGCGAAAAATTCAACCTCCCTCATATGCAACCGTTGTCAAAATTTCCATGTAACACAATATTCAATGTGAACGCTCTCAATCGCACAAAGCGACAGAACGTGTCTCAACATGCGCAATCCGTGCTCCGCACGCCACCACTACGTCAGCCGTAAACGTTATGCTTTCCAGTGTCTACAACGTTCGTACACCAATCAAAGGAGAGCACATGACCACGCTGGCCATCGACATCGGAGGAACGAAGATCGCGGGTGCCGTCTGCGATGAAAACGATAGCATCATCCAGCGTTGGCGTGTGCCCACGCCGATGGATGCCGACGCCATCAACCAGCATATCGCCGAGATTTACCGCGAGGCCGTCGCCGCCGGCCACACCGACATCCAGGCGATTGGCATCTCCGCCGCCGGCAACGTGGCCGCGGACCGCAAGACCCTGACCTTCGCCGCGAACATCCCCGCATGGATCGACTACAACCTGTCCGAGCACGTGGGCGAACTCATCGACCACGCCGTGCCGGTCATCGTCGAGAACGACGCGAACTGCGCCGGCTGGGGCGAGTACGTGCACGGCGCCGGCCAGGGGCACCGCAACATGGTGGCGCTCACCGTCGGCACCGGCCTGGGCGGCGCGATCGTCATCAACGGCGAACTGTACCGCGGTTCCTTCGGCATGGCCGCCGAACTCGGCCATCTGCCGATGGTCCCGGACGGCGACCACTGCGGTTGCGGTCTGCGCGGCTGCGCCGAGCGCTACACCTCCGGCACGTCGCTCGAGAACTTCGCCAAGTCCGCCGTGCGCCGCCGCCCGCAGGACGGCAAGCGCCTGATGGAGCTGTGCGGCGGCGACATCACCAAGCTGGAAGGCCCGATGGTCTCCCAGGCGGCGCAGGAGGGCGATGAGCTCGGCCTGTACGCGTTCGGCAAGATCGGCGAATGGCTCGGCCGCACGATGGCCGCCGTCTCCGCCGTGCTCGACCCGGACATCTTCGTGATCGGCGGCGGCGTGGTGGCCGTCGGCGACATCCTGCTCGAACCGGCCCGCTACAACTACGCGCGTTTCCTCGAAGGCAGTGCCTACCGCGCCCACGCGGAAATCGTCGCCGCCACCGCCGGCCAGGATGCCGGCCTCATCGGCGCGGCAAACCTCGCCCTGCGCTGATCATCCCCATCGGCCCCCTCTGGCGAGGGGGTCCGATGGCATCTCGCCGCAAAAACACGAAAGCCCCGTCAATGACGGGGCTTTACTGGCGACCACGACCGGACTTGAACCGGCGACCTCCGCCGTGACAGGGCGGCGCTCTAACCAACTGAGCTACGCGGCCGTTTCGCACTTGCGCTGTGCAAGCACGAGTAGATATATTACCGACATCTGCGGTTCACGCAACCCTCGGCGTGTCGCACCACTATCCCAGCGCCGTCTTCATCACGACGGCGACGGCGATCACCAGCAGAAACCCAAGGGATACCAACGCATAACGCACCATCAGGCGTCGCTCGCGCTTTACCCTGACCATATCCAATCCCCATCCTTCGGAGGGAATCTGCGCTTCGTCGCGCGCCCGGCGCGCGATGTCCGCGTCGATGGCATCGCGTGTCGTCGGCACGATGACACCGCCCGGTAAGGCAAGCGGCGCGATTGAACGAACCGCGCGCGACGTATCCAGTGCGAACGCGACCACCGCGGCATACACCGCCCCTGCGGCGATGTCGCGCGACAGAACGCCCACGGCGATCAGCCCCAGCAGCCCGTATGCGAGCAGCGCCCACTGCATGCGACGCAACATGCGGATACGCGGTTCGGTCGGACCATGGTGGAACATCACGCACCACACGCCCACAACGCCCAGCGGGACGCACGCCAATGCGATGGCGACAGGAAACCCGCCCCCACCGATGCGCACGAACACGCCGGCCGCGACCATCACCACGTCGGACACGATCAGCAGAACCGCCACGGCGAACACGAGCACGCCCATCGCCAATATGCGACGCCGTTCCGATGACGGCCGAATCGGCGGCTGGGTCCACCACCAGTCGATTGTGCCCAGTTGCGGTCCGCGGCGCAGATACGCGACGGCCACACGGTCGCCGGCCGTCGCATCGCGGATTACGGCGGAAGCCCGATGCCATCCGATCAGATACGTCAGTGCGGCCACGCCGACGACGAACGCGCCGCCGGCAAGCCACGGATAGGCGCGCCCTGCCCATGCCGCAACCATCGATGACGACGCGTCAGCGGCACCACCACGCACACCAGCCGCGACCGCGCCACCCAACAGCACGAGAAACACGGATGTCCAAGACAGCGCCCGGATGCGGATACGACGTGCCGCCGCACGGTCGGCGACCGTCACCGGACCATCGACAAGTCCATCATCGCCCCACGCTTCGCCGCGACCGAATCCATCGCCACCGCCGAACCCGCTTTCGGCACCGTCCCCTTCACCGAACGCCGCCCGCCGTACATGCCCCATGCTTCCCCATCATCGCATCGGGAGTGCCGCGACGGCACGGCACGACGTGAACAGTGGCTGAACTTTCCTACGGCCATCCCACGGCCATTCCGCTTTCATTCCGCTTTCATTCCGCCGCCGTCTTGCATCCCCTATCCCACGCGCCCCGCAACGCACGCCACCACGCATTGGCCCACGGCGAGCGCGGTGAACAACATGAACGGCACGGTCCACGAGCCGGTCGTCTCGATCAGCGCACCGAAGGCGAACGGACCAACGGATGCGATGAGATAGCCGAGTGACTGGGCCATACCGGACAAGGCGACCGTCTCGGCCGACGAACGCCCACGCAGGGAGATCAGCGTGAGCGCAACGACCAGCGACGCACCTTGGCCGATGCCGCCGATCACGCTCCACGCGGGCGACCACGCCGGCATCAGCATCCAGACGAATCCGGCGACCACCATCGGCAGGCTGGCGGCGAGCGCCGCACACACCTGGTCGCCGCGCACATGCATCAGTGCGGGGATCAGCAGACCGGAGAGAATGCCGAGCGATTGGAAGACGAACAGCTGCACGCCGGCCTGCGAGTCCGTGAATCCGGCGGAGACGGCGACGGACGGCAGCCAGTTCGACATCGTGTAGAACGCGGCGGACTGCAATCCCATGAACAGCGTGACCCACCAGGTCATCGGGCGGCGCCACAACGGGGGACGCGAGGTCACGTCAGGCGCTGCGGTCGCGGCGGCATCCTCAGTCGCGGCGGCATCCCCGGTCGCGGCGGCATCCTCAGTCGCGGCGGCAGCGCGCCGTGCGACGCTCCCCCGCACCCCGACCCCGCAGCCGGAATCAGACGTCCTGCGGCCGTGCAGCACGCGGACCGACCACAGGCCGGCGACGACGACCGGCGGCACCGCCCACACGGCGAGCGATCCACGCCAACCACCCAGGGCATCCGCCAGCGAGGCGGACGTGAGTCCCGCGACCGCGGATCCCGATGTGATGCACGCCGAATACACGCCAGTCGCCACGGCGATATGACCGGCGTAGTCGCGTTTGGCGATCACCGGCACGAGCACGTTGCCCGCGGCGATGCCGGCTCCGATGGCCACGGTGCCCACCCAGATTCCGGCCGGGCCGCCGAACGAACGAACGAGATCGCCGGCTGTAATCGTCAGCAACGCCGCGAGGATCGTCGTATCCGCGCCGATTCTCGCCGTGGCGAACCGCACCAGTGGGCTGAACGCCGCGAACATCCACAACGGCATCGCGCCGAGCATGCCGAGCACGGTCTCACCCCAGCCCAAATCGTTGCCGATGCGGGTCAATACCGGTCCGACCGCGACGATCGCCGGCCGCAGGTTCAACGCCACCAGAAAGACCAACGCGGCGAGCAACGGCGTCGATGCCGTCGCCCGCCGCTCCCCATCCTCACTCAATGCACGCATTGTTCCATTGTAGGGACGGTTCCGCGCCGGTCGCAGGCCGATTCCAGAGGTTCCGTCTTCCACCGGCACCGACCAAACCGACTCGACCTACCATCCCCGAGGCAACCCGCCTCTACGCCGTCACCGCCTCCAGTTCGGGCGGGCGACGCGCGGAGAAGCGGAACATGAGCGCAGCGAGGATCGCGCCGCATACGGCCATGCCGGCGATGACCCACATGCTCCACGAGAATCCCAGCAGATAGGCGTCGGACTGCGACGCCCGCGGCACCTGAGACGCCCGCGGCACCTGAGACGCCCCCGAGCCACCGCGTGCGGCCGCGGCCGAGAATTCGGTGATCAGCGTGCTGGCGACGGCGGTGCCGACCGCGCCGGCGAGCTGCTGGATGGTGTTCATCACGGCCGACCCATCCGCGTTGAGGCGCGCGGGCAGTTGGTTCAGCGCGTGCGTCTGGTCGGGCACGAGCACGAATCCGGATGCCGCCATGAACAGCGCGTAGGCGACGGCGACCGCCCACACGTTGCGGTAGGCGACGATGAGGACGACGTCCATCACCGTGACTCCAAGGAATCCGCACAGGATGAACTTCGGCGGGAAATGCCCCTTGAGCGCGCCGCCGATCATCGGGGCGGCGATCGCGCCGACCACCGCGCCGGGCAGCAGGATAAGCGCGGCGACGAGCGAGCCGAAGCCGAAGCCGCGCTGCAGCAGGATCGGCAGCATGAAGTTGAGGCCGAGCACGCCGCCCGAGGCCATGAGCAGGATGAGCATGCCGAGCGTGAATCCGGAATAGCCGAACACACGCACTTCGACGAGTGGGTGTTCCGCCTTCAGCTGTGCAACCGCGAACACGGAGAGTACGGCGACGGATGCCGCGAGCGTCGCCCAGAACCGCCAGTCGCCGTTCCACGCGGCGAAGAAGCTCACCGCGACGATGAGTCCGGCAAGCCCCGCCGCGACGAGCAGCAGCGACGGCACGCTGATGCGCGCCTGTTCCGCGTCGCCCGGATGCCGGATCTCCGGTACGGTGGCGACGCCGAGCGCGAACGCGACGACGAGGAACGGCAGCATCGTGTAGAAGATCCAATGCCAGTCGAGCCATTCCATCACCATGCCGCCGAACACGGGGCCGATGGCGGGCGCGGCGCAGGTGACGAGGCTCACGATGCCGAGCATCGCGCCGCGCTGTTCGAGCGGCGCCTTCTCCAGGATGATCGTGGTGATGAGCGGCAGGGAGATGCCGGTGCCGAGCGCCATGACGAGACGCGCGGCGAGCAGCATCGGGAAGCTCACGGCGAGCGCGCCGATCAGCGTGCCCACGGTGAAGATCGCGACCGCCGTGACGAACAACGTCTTCGTGGCGAAGCGGCGCACCATGAACGGCGAGCTCGGGATCGCGACGGACAGGAGCAGCAGGTAGCCGGTGGTGAGCCACTGCACGGTGGATGCGCCGATCGAGAATTCGGCCATCAATGTCGAGTAGGCGATGTTGAGCGACGTTTCGGACAGGATGCCGAGGAACGTGAGGATGGCGAGCGCGACGACGCAGACGACGAGGCGCGCGGGAACGCCGCGTTTGGCGTTTCGCACGGTCTCGGAGTCACGCTCGGACGCGACGGCCCGCACGGATACGGAGTCCTGCGCGGATTGCGAGGTTTCGACGGACTCCCCCGCCCGTGCCGCTCGCGCGTTCTGCGTATCGTGTCGCGTATCGCGTCCGTTCCGTCCGTCCATGCGTGAGGTTCCTCCGTTCCGTGACGATTGTTGTATATCGAACAAAGGCAATCGTACGGGCGAATGTTACGCGAAACTCATTCGGACGGAAACGGGCGTCCGCCTACTTCTGCGGCACGAGTGCGCCGATGAAGCTGATGCGGCGGTTGAACACGTTGACCAGACGCCCCACAAGCAGCGCCGAGGCCACGGCTCCCAGGCCACTGATGAATCTGCATGATTCCCACTGATGAATCTGCATGATTCCCACTGATGAATCTGCATGATTCCCACTGATGAATCTGCATGATTCCCACTGATGAATCATCATTCAAGGAGGGACGATGATACCGAGGACACTGCCGAAGCAGCTCACTCCGATGCCGTCACGGTCCCCGTCGCATCGGCGACCGGCCCACGTCAAGGCGATGGGCCAACGACGGACCGATGACCTATCCGCCCGGCATCCGCACCCTCAGTGCTGGAAGATCGCCTTGAAGAAATCGATGTCGATGTTGAGCCCGTTGTTCATGGTCTTGCGGATCTGCCGGTACTGGGTGGGTGTGGTCCGCTGCGCGGCCTTGAACTTGCGGAAGAACAGGTCCGTGCTGCCGTATCCGCATCGTTGGGCGACCTCGGCGATGGCGATGTCGCTCAGGCTCAGCAGGTCGCAGGCCTTGGTCATGCGGATCTGGTCGAGATAGTCCCTGACGGTCATGCCGACCTCCAGACGGAATTCGCGCGACAGGTAACTGCGGTCGACGTTCAGCGCCCTGGCGACCTCGGCGACGCCGATGCCTTCCGCATAGTGCGCGGTCATGTATTCGATCGCGTTCCTGATGACGTCACTGGATGGCGCCGCCACCTCCGGCACGCTTTCCTTGAGCAGCTGTTCGCTCAGCAGGTGGAGGAAGTCGTAGGCGATGGAGTGCAGTTTGAGTTCGTCCTCCACCGATCCGCCGGCATAGGAGTAGCACTGCATGATCAGGTTCAGGAACGGCAGGGCCCCGCGCACGCGGAAGGCGTCGCGGCCGGGCCCCAATCCCAGGCTGCGCATGTAGAACTCCACGTCCTCGCCGCCGAATCCCATCCACAGGTACGTCCAGGGATTGGTGGCGGAGGCCTGATAGGACGAGGAGTCGTCGGGACGGATCACGAATCCCTCGTTCTGATGCAGCCGGTAACGGGTGCCCTTCGACCACAGTTCGCCCTCGCCGCTGAGGATGACGTGGATGATGTAGGTGTCGCGCATCGCCGGTCCGAAGGAGTGCGACGGCTGCGTCTGCGACAGGCCGCAGAACGAGAAGCCGAGGCCCCTCATCGGATGACTGGGGTGCAGCATGTAGAACAGCGCCTTCTCCACGATCGCCCTTCCTTCCGGATTGCCGTCGAACAACCTAATATTCTAGGATTCTAGGATGTCCATTGTAGGCCCGGCATGGAGGCGCCCGGGGCGGGGACATGTCCATCGGGAACATGGCTCCGGCCCCGGGCGCGGGCGGCGAACCGGTCGAAAGGCGGGATCGGACCGGGATCGGACCGGGATCAGGCGACGGCATTCCCCTTGCGCGACCTCACGTCATGCACGATCACACCGGCGAGAATCATCAGGAAGACGACCGCGTACACGGGGAACGGGACGGTCAGGGAATCGGTGCGCAGGATGGCCTGGATGCCGTTCATGACGATGGGCGCGGCGAAGTTGCCGATGTTGCAGCCCACGAAGATCAGCGACGTGGCCATCGTGCCGGTTTTGGGACCGGTGATGTCGCCGAGCGTGTTGAAGATGTACGGGAAGCACAGGGACCCCGGGAATCCGGAGAGGAACAGACCGGTCACGGCCAGCGCGAAGCTGTCGCCGGAGAAGCCCATGAGCAGGTCGGAGGCCGCGTAGATGACGAGCCCCAGATACAGCACGTACTTGCCCATGACCTTGTTGAGCAGACCGAACAGGAAGCCGGAGATGATGCCCAGCATCGGCATGAGGGACAGCAGGAAGCTGGAGTTGTAGTCGGAACCCATGATGCGGGCGGCGATCGAGGGGAATCGGACGGTCATGGACAGGGAGTTGAGCACCTGGATGACGGCGAACATCATCAGCGCGTACACGAACGGGTTCATTTTCTCGTCGGCGTCCACGGCGTCGCCGGCGGCGCCGGCCGAGGTGGAGGCACCATCATCCCGTCCGCCCGCTTCCGGCACGCTGAACCAGAAGAACAGCATCACGGGGAACGCGAACAGGTAGATGGCGAATGAGAAATGCCAGCCGAGGTTCAGCAGCAGTCCGGCGATGATGGTGAGCACGGTCTGGCCGATGCTTTCCATCGAATTGCGGAAGCCGAGCAGCGTGGCGCGGGTGTCGCCGTCGTACAGCGCGTTAATCAGGCTGACGGCCAGCGAGTTGTACAGACCCAGACCGCAGCCGAGCAGCAGCCGGCTGGCGAAGATGATCGGATACGCGCTGGTGAACATCGGCACGATGCCGGCCGCTCCGGCCAGCAGCAGGCCGAGGCAGATCACGCGCTTCATGCCGAGCATGCGCTCGAACCAGCTGGACAGGAAGATGAATACGACCACGGCCAGGCTCGGCAGCGTGGAGAGGATCTCGTTCTGCGCGGCGTTGGTGCCCATCGCCTCCTGCATGAACGGCAGGGCGCCGTTGATGGCCGGGGCGCTGGTCAGCAGCAGTGAGATGGATAGGACCGCGGCCTTGACGATCCATGATTGCGCGGTGGACTTGGACATGATGATGGCTCCTTCGCTACGGGAAAATCAATCGGGAAACGGACGAAAACGCGAATCAGACGAAAACGGCGACGGTCAGTCGACGGCGTCAAGCACGAACAGACGTGAGGTGAAGTCGGCGGTGCCGCCGAGCGGGTTGCCGTCGCCTGGCTGTCCGGACGAGGCGTCGGAGCTGACCAGACCGACATTCATCAGTTCGGCGCCGGTGAACATGCCGCCGTCGATGGAACTCGGACCGGTGCAGGAGACGCGGTACACAGTCTTCGGATCCAGACCGCGCGGATACAGGCGCGTGTAGGCGGTGTTCGGATGGGTGAGGATGCGGTAGTCCGCGACGATCGCCGTGCGACGGTCCCCGGAGACCACCATCCATGCGGTCTTGTCGCGCTCCCCTTCGAACGGGGAGACGAGACGGTGGAACGAACCGGTGTGAATCACCTCGCGATACCGCTTGAAGAACGCCGTCTCGTCCTCGACCCGCGCGTATTCGTCCGCGGTGAGCCGGGACAGATCGAGTTCGAAGCCGAACGTGCCGAACATGGCGACGTTCGCACGCGTATCGATCGGGGTGACGCGTCCGGTCTGATGGTTCGGCACGATGGAGACGTGCGCGCCGATCGCCGCGAGCGGGTAGAACAGGCTCGTGCCGTACTGGATCTTCATGCGCTCCACGGCGTCGGAATCATCGCTGGCCCAGATCTGCTGCACGTAGTACAGCATGCCGAGATCGAAACGGCCGCCGCCCGACGCGCACCCTTCGATGATGAGGTCCGGGAACACCCGGAGCAGGCGCTCGTGCAGCGCGTAGACGCCGAGGATGTAGCGGTGGAACACCTCGCCCTGATGCTCCGAACCGCGCGTGACGTCGTACGCCTCCGTGATGTTGCGGTTCATGTCCCACTTGATGTAGGAGATGTTCGCGCCGGACAGCAGCTCGTACATCCGGTCGTAGATCGCGTCCACCACCTGCGGATCGGCGAAGTTGAGCACGTACTGGTTGCGCCCGTGGGACTCATGGCGTCCGGGCGTGCGGATGACCCAATCGGGGTGCGCCCGGTACAGGTCGGAGTCCTTGTTGACCATCTCGGGTTCGAACCACAGGCCGAACTTCATGCCCAGATCGTTGATGCGGCGCGACAGACGGCCCAGTCCCTCGGGCAGGCGCGTCCTGTTCGGCGTCCAGTCGCCCAGACCGGCGGTGTCGTCGTTGCGCTCGCCGAACCAGCCGTCGTCGAGCACGAACAGCTCGACGCCGGCGTCCCTGGCCTTGGCCGCGATCGAGACGAGCTTCTCCTCGTCGAAGTCGAAGTACGTGGCCTCCCAGTTGTTGATGAGGATCGGCCGTTCGCGGTCACGCCACGGCCCGCGCACCAGATGGCGCAGCACCAGACGGTGGAACGCCTGGCTCATGCCGTCGTAGCCGTCGCGGCCGTACGTCAGCACCGCCTCCGGCGATTGGAGGGATTCGCCGACGCCCAGATGCCAGCGGAACGTCAGATCGTCGAAGCCGACCTGGAGACGGGTCACGTCGTACGAATCGACCTGCGCGCCGATCGTGTAGCTGCCCGAGTATACGAAGCCGACGCCGATGACCTCGCCGTGCGCCTCCGTCGTATCCGGGCGCGCGAACGCCGCGACGGGGTTGGCGAAGTGGCCGCTGGCGCCGCGCAGCGATTCGATGGCCTGCGTGCCGTGATGCAGCCGCTGGCGGCGGATGGCGCGTTCGCGCGCCCACGCGCCGGTCAGTTCGGTCATCTCGTAGTCGCTGTCCGGCAGGTCGAGGTTCAGGCTTTCCAGGCGTTCGACGACCACCGGTTCGGTGCCGTCGTTGCGCACGCGCACGGACCTCGCGATGACCGGCAGATCGCGCATGATGGTGTAGTCCAGCGTGACCACGACGCCGGTGGGACCGTCGCGCAGGTCGATCTCCAGCGTCGTCGCCTCGGACTCGTCGTCCACATAGGTGGCGGGCAGTCCTTCCAGAGCCGGTTTGCCGGGGATGATGCGGTGGCCGGCATACCGGAGGTCGGTGATGGTCGACCCGTTGCCCTGACGGATGGAGATCGCCGGACGACGGTAGTCGGACGTCCCGTATTCGGGGAACTCCTGACGCAGATGCTCCAGCGAGTACATCAGGTCGCCCTCGATCGGGCAGGACGACACCGGACGGTGCTGCAGTTCGACGAGATAGCCGAAATCCTCACGATCCGGCACCGCGGCGCCCACGTACAGGTTGAGGAGCTTGCCCTCGTCGTTGGCGGCGAGGATGTAGCTCACCGCGCCGTTGGTCAGGTGGAACTGGTCGCCGTGCACAAGCACCAGCGCCGTGCCACGGGTCATCGCCACGTTGCGTTCCGTTGCGTTGCGTTCCGTCATCGATACCTCTTTCGTAGGGGACTTCGTTGTTCGATGCCCCCATGATATGGATTCGCGGAATGCCGCAGGGCGGCCGGAGGCGACCATTCGTGTCCCGTTTGCGACGATTCGTGCAGCGGGCCGCAACATATGCGTGATAGCGTGGAACATGTTACGGCAAGCGGCATGACGAAGTGACGCGGAAGGGGATAACGCCATGACTTCGACAACGGCAATCACGGAGACCGAAACCAGACGTTTGGAACATTCACCGATCACCTACTATGTCCGACGCCCATCGACGCCGCGCGACACGGACGGCGATCCCGCCGGGCGACGTCTCGCCGGGCAATGGGCGCTGCTGCTGCATGCGGCGTTCGTGGATCATCGGATGTTCGACGACCAGAGCTCCTATTTCGCAGACCGTCTGGGCATGAACGTGATCGCCGTGGACATCATCGGGCACGGCGCATCCATTCCGGAACGCGGAACCAAGGGCGGATTGACCGACATGGCCGGCTGGCTGGAACGCATCCTCGACGACGAACAGGCGCCGAAGGCCCATGTGGTCGGCGTCTCGCTCGGAGCCGTGCTGGCGCAGGATTTCGCCAACGCGCACCCGGAGCGCATGGCGTCGCTGGCGTGCTTCGGCGGATACGACATCAACGATTTCGACGAGAACCTGCAGAAGGCCAATTCCGGCAAGCAGCTCGGCATGATGCTCAAGGCGTTGTTCTCCGTGAAGATGACTCCGAGATAACCGGCCATCCACCGTGGAGGGCGACGCGCTCGATCCGCCGTGCCGATCGCCGTGAACGCAACCCTGCGGGATCGCCACATTCCAGCCCTTCCGATAGCATGGTGGGCGGTGGTTTGGCACGGATACGACCGCTATGCGGACAACACGCCGCGCAGTGGACGGCACCCGGGGGAGACACGCCACGACGCACGTCACCCACGGCGTGGATCACGCCCGGCCGAACCGAAGACAGACTAGCAAACAGCGGAATTCCAACACTCTGTAAGGAGAAGCTGCAACCAATGGCAGAATTCGTGTATCAGATGATCAAGGCGCGCAAGGCGTTCGGCGACCGCGTCATCCTCGACGACGTGACCCTGAGCTTCCTGCCCGGCGCGAAGATCGGCGTGGTCGGCCCGAACGGCATGGGCAAGTCCACGCTGCTCAAGATCATGGCCGGCCTTGAGACCGTGTCCAACGGCGAGGCCACGCTCACCCCGGGCTTCACGGTCGGCATCCTGCAGCAGGAGCCGCCGCTGGACGACACGAAGACCGTGGGCGAGAACATCAAGATGGCGTTCGGCGACATCGCGCAGAAGGTCGACCGCTTCAACAAGATCGGCGAGGAGATGGCGAACCCGGACGCCGACTTCGACGCGCTCATGGAGGAGATGGGCAAGCTCCAGACCGAGATCGACGCCGCGAACGGCTGGGATCTCGACTCGCAGCTCGAGCAGGCGATGGACGCCCTGCAGTGCCCGGATCCGGACACCCCGGTGAACGTGTGCTCCGGTGGCGAGCGCCGCCGCGTGGCCCTGTGCAAGCTCCTGCTCGAAGCCCCCGACCTGCTGCTGCTCGACGAGCCCACCAACCACCTCGACGCCGAGTCGATCCTGTGGCTGGAGCAGTTCCTGCACCAGTACAAGGGCGCCGTCATCGCCGTCACCCACGACCGTTACTTCATGGACAACGTGGCCGAGTGGATCTGCGAGGTGGACCGCGGCCACCTGTACCCGTACAAGGGCAACTACTCCACGTACCTGGAGACCAAGGCGAAGCGTATGGAGATCCAGGGCGCGAAGGACGCGAAGCTCGCCAAGCGCCTGAAGAACGAACTCGACTGGGTGCGCTCCTCGCCGAAGGCCCGTCAGGCCAAGAACAAGGCCCGTCTGGAGCGTTATGACCAGATGGAGCAGGAGGCGCGCAACAACAAGAAGCTCGACTTCTCCGAGATCCAGATTCCGGCCGGCCCGCGCCTGGGCTCCACGGTGCTCGAAGCGACGCACATCCACAAGGCGTTCGGCGACCGCGTGCTCATCGACGATCTGTCCTTCACGCTGCCGCGCAACGGCATCGTCGGCGTGATCGGCCCGAACGGCGTCGGCAAGTCCACGCTGTTCAAGACGATCGTCGGCCTCGAGCCGCTCACCTCCGGCGAGCTGAAAATCGGCGACACGGTGAAGATCAGCTACGTCGACCAGAACCGCGCGGGACTCGACCCGAACAAGAACCTGTGGGAGGCGGTCTCCGGTGGCCTCGACTTCATCGAGGTGGCGGGCGTCGAAGTGCCGACCCGCGCCTACGTGGCGAGCTTCGGTTTCAAGGGCTCCGACCAGCAGAAGCTGACCGGTGTGCTCTCCGGTGGTGAGCGCAACCGACTCAACCTGGCCCTGACCCTGAAGCAGGGCGGCAACCTGCTGCTGCTCGACGAGCCCACGAACGACCTCGACGTCGAGACGCTGGAATCGCTCGAGAACGCGCTGCTCGGCTTCCCGGGCTGCGCCGTCGTGATCTCCCACGACCGTTGGTTCCTCGATCGCGTCGCCACGCACATCCTCGCGTGGGAGGGCGATGACGAGAACCCGGCCAAGTGGTACTGGTTCGAGGGCAACTTCCAGGCGTACCAGGAGAACCGCGTCGCCCGCCTCGGCGAGGACGCGGCCCGCCCGCACCGCCTGCACCGCAAGCTGACCAGGGTCTGATCGTCCCCGCTGCCTGCGCTTTACCAACCGGAAGGGCTCCCCTCTTGGGGAGCCCTTCCGCATTCCGGCGGCATAACCGCATGTTCACATGGCTCACACGCTCGTTACAATCGTCCCCGATGTCCTTAACGCCCGGCCGTTACAGTCGGAGGCATCGGATAATCGAAGAACCATCGAAGTACAAGGGAGACGAGCATGACCGACGACACCATCACACCGCTGGAACATCTGGTGAAGGTGCTCAGGCTGGGCAGGCCCTCCGACTACCGCAACCACACGTATGTGAACGGCGAAAGCCTCTACTTCCCCACCGGTCGCGTGTACGGCGGCCAGGTGATCGCCCAGTCGTTGATGGCGGCGGCGAAGACGGTGCCGGCGAACCGTCTGCCGCATTCGATCCACGGGTATTTCATCGCCCCCGGCGACATCCGTCAGGACCTGCTGTTCGACGTGGAGAAGCTGCGTGACGGACGATCGTTCTCCGCACGCCGCGTGAACGTCACGCAGGCGGAGGGGTCGATTCTCACGGCGATCGCCTCGTTCCAGGTGACGGGTCAGGAGGGTGTCGAATTCTCCGATCCGATGCCGACCGACCTGCCCGATCCGGAGTCGCTCACCAGCGCGAAGGAGCTCATGGAGCCGTTCGCCGGCAAGTCGCCGTTCGCGAACTACTATGTGAGGAAATCCCCATTCGATATCCGGCACATCACGCCGACGATCATGCTTGGTCCGGACAAGGAGTCCGCGGAAGCCGATTCCGGCAAGCAGATGGTGTGGATGCGCGCCGATGGGGAGATCGAGGCACCGCAGCTCATGCATCGTGCGATGCTGGCGCTCGGATGCGATCAGGTGATGATGGAACCGGTGCTGCGTCGCGCCGGACTGTCGATTTCCACGCCGGGCATCGCCTACGCGTCGATCGACCATTCGATGTGGTGGTATCGCGACGTGGACATCTGCCAGTGGCATCTGTACGTGCAGGACACGCCGACCGCCGCGCACGGCCGCGGGCTCGGCACGGCGAAGGTGTATTCGCAGGATGGCGAGCTGGTCGCCGCCATCGCCCAGGAGGCGATGATCCGCGTGCCGCGCGACTAGACACCGCGCGACTGAAAGGAATCGGCCCCTAACAGAAATTCGCCCCCGCTGGCGGGGCTGTCATGCATGGCATGACTGGGGGTGGTCGTTCGGATTGCCAACCGTGACCACCCCCAGTCGGCTATCGCCGACAGCCCCCGCCAGCGGGGGCGCAATCATCAAAGGCTCATGCCTCGCGATGCTCGCCAGATCGCATTGCGCAGCACCTTTCCCAAGCGGGGGCACGATCGTGAAAGGCTCACGCCTCGCGGGAGGCGCTCGCGGCGGCGTATGCGGCCAGCGCGCGCGGCGCGTGGAAGCCACGCTGCTCGAACTCGTCGGCGATCTTCTGGGCAACCTCCTGGGAGCGGCCCTTGTCGACGAGCGCGATGATGGAGCCGCCGAAGCCGCCGCCGGTCATACGGGCGCCGTAGGCGCCGTTGTGGCGGGCCACGTCCACGGCCACGTCGAGCTCCGGCACGGTGACCTCGTAGTCCGCGGCGAGCGAATCGTGGGACGCGTTGAACAGGCGTCCGGCGGATTCGATGTCGCCCTGGGCGAAGGCGCGCACGAAGGAGCGCACGCGCTCGATCTCGGTGACGACGTGGCGCACGCGCTTCTTCATCGTCTCGTCGGGCAGCGCGTCGAGCGTCTCCTTGAGCGCCTGGAACTGGTCGTCGGCCTTGGCGATGCCGTCGGCGGCGACGCGCAGGTTGGCGACGCCGAGGACCTTCGCAGCCTCCTCGCAGGTGGCGCGGCGCTGGGCGTACTGGCCGTCGTTCAACTGGTGCGGGGCCTGGGTGTCGACGACGAGCAGTTCGAGACCGTACTTGTCGAGGTCGAACTCCTGCTGGGAGACGTTCTCCAGCGGCGTGAGCTCGGGACGGCAGTCGAGCAGCAGCGCGTGTCCGGGCGTGCAGCGCATCGAGGCGTTCTGGTCGAGGCCGCCGGTGGAGGCACCGGCCATCTCGTTCTCGGACTTGATGGCGGCGTTGATGAGGGTCACGCGGCCGGCGTCGGAGTCGCCGTAGCCGAGGCCATACACGTCGTCGAGGGCAAGCGCGGTCGAGCAGGTCATGGCGGCGGAGGAGCTCAGGCCGGAGCCGAGCGGCACGCAGGAGACGAACGCGGCGTCGAAGCCCTTGACCTGGGAGAAGCCGGCCTCGCGCAGCGCCCACGCCACGCCCACCGGGTAGGCGGCCCAGCCGTCCACGCCGCGGGCCTTGAGCCCGTCGAGGTCGGCTTCGGCGACCTTGTCCGGGGAGATGGACGAGACGACGCGCACCTTGGTGTCCTCGCGCGGCTTGAGCGCGATGAACGTGCGCTGCGGCAGCGCGATCGGCAGGCACAGGCCCGCGTTGTAGTCGGTGTGCTCGCCGATCAGGTTGACGCGGCCCGGGGCGGCCCACACGCCTTCCGGCGCGGAGCCGTAGGTGTCGACGAACAGCTTCGTCGCCTCGGAGACGCCCTCCTCGTGGGAAATCGGTTCGATGAATTCAACAGCAGCCATTGGTGTTTTTGTCCTTCCTTGGTTTGTGGAACATGTGGAGTGCCCCGGCGACCCCTTCCCCTCCCCGCGGAGGGGGTGCAGGGAGCCGGGGCGGATGGGATCAGTCGGCGATGTCGACGTCGCCGAGCTCGTGGAAGCGCTTCGCGATGAGTTCCGGGGTCGTGTCGGAGATCCAGGCGGCCATGCCGGATTCGGAGCCGGCGAGGTACTTGATCTTGTTGGCGGCGCGGCGGAACGAGAAGAACTGCAGGTTGAGGCGGTAGTTCTCGCGGCGCGGATCGTGGATCGGGGCCTGGTGCCAGGCGGCGATGTACGGCAGGTCCATGCCCTTGCCGTCACCCTTGTCGAAGAACGCGTTGCCGCGCTTGAGCAGGTGCGAGTACATGGAGGCGAGGTCCCAACGCTCCTGGTCGTCGAGCTGGTCGAGGGTGAGCACGTCACGCACCGGCGCCACATGCACTTCGAGGGGCCAGCGGGCGGCGGCCGGCACGTAGGCGACCCAGCTGTGGTTGCGCATGATGACGCGTTCCTCGGCCTCCAGCTCGGCGTTCATCAGGTCCTTGAGCAGGTTGCCACCGGTCTTCTCGTGGTATGCCTCGGTCTGCTTGAGCTCCTGCTCCATCTTCGGGGCGATGAACGGGTAGCAGTAGACCTGGCCGTGCGGGTGGGCGAGGGAGACGCCGATCTCGGCACCGTGGTTCTCGAACGGGAAGATCTGCTCGATGCCGTCCATCTTCGAGATTTCGGCGGTGCGGAACGCCCACGCCTCGACGACGGTGCGCAGACGGCTCACCGGCAGGTCGGCGGGCAGGCCATGCTCGTTCGGGTCGAAGCAGATGACCTCGCAGCGGCCGGCGGCCATCTTCTTCTCCCACAGCGGGTTGCCGTCGACGTAGGTGACGTCTTCGGAACGGCCGGGCACGCGCACCATCGACGGGAATCGGTTCTCGAACACGACGACGTTGTAATCGGTGTCCGGCACCTCGCCGTCCTGGTACGGGTCGCCGGGCTTGCGGGCGGCCAGCGGATTGCCCTTGGCGGTGGCGCCGGGGCCGGCGGTGATCGGGCGGTTCATGCGCGCGGTCGCCATCGGGATCCAATCGCCGGTCAACGGGTCGCGGCGCATCTCGGGGGCCGCGTACGGCACCTCTTCGCCGGCGGCGTTCAGCTGGTTGCTGAAGCGGTAGGCGAGGTCGCGCGGATCCTTGAGCTCGCGGGTCTTCGCACCGGAGACGTATTCGGGATCGTCGTCGAGGTAGAAGAAGTCGCGTCCGTCGGCGAGCGTCGTCGGCGTGATGCGGATGTGCTCCTTCGCGTATGCACCCGGCTCGTAGGCTGCGAATTCGGTCATGGTTATTCCTGCTCACTTTCCTGTACGGGCTCGGTCTGTTCGGCCAGCACGAGCTCTTTGACCAGTTCCTTCGTTTTGGCGGCGGTATCGGGGTCGAGACCGTCGTCGGTGATGACCGTGTCCACCTGGTCGAACCGCGCGAACAGCGACAGTGATGTGCAGCTCCACTTGGTGTGGTCGGTCAAGATGATGGTGCGATCGGCGATGTCCATCATCGCCATATCGGTGGCGGCTTCCAGCGAGTTGGGCATGAGGAAGCCGCGGGGGATCGACACGGAGTGCGTGCCGAGGAAGACGGTGTTGACGCGCAGCGAGGCGACGACCTTGTCGGCGATGGGGCCGACAAGCGAGTTCGACCTCGTGATGACGCCTCCGGTGACGATCACCTCCACGTCCTTCGATTCAAGCGCCTGCACAAGCTCGGCGACGGGAATCGAATTGGTGAGGATGGTGATGCCGGCGGCCTGCTGGCTTTCCAGCAGGTGCTGAGCGAAAACGTAGGCGGTGGTGCCGCCGCCGATGGCGATCACGTCGCCGGGGGCCACGTATTTGACGGCCTCCTGCGCGATGGCGTCCTTGAGACCGATGTCCATCTGCGACTTCACGGAGAACAACGGTTCGCTCAGCAGCGTGCTGGTGGTGACTGCGCCGCCATGGACGCGTTTCAGCAGTCCCTTGTCGGCGAGTTCGGCGATATCGCGGCGGATGGTCATCGCGGAAACGCCGAGTTCCTTGCTGAGGGCCGTGATACGCACGGCACCTCTGGTGCGTAGCCTGCTCAGTATCAGGTGTTGACGTTGTGACGATATCATGTGAACATTATCGCACACAATCGCCCATACATCAAACCGAGTTGTGCGTTTCTCGTCCCATTTCCGTAATTTTGCAAACGTTAGCGCACAAAAAACAACATAGGCCGGTCACATAGCATACGTGACCGGCCTGAAGCGCACACCCGTGGTTCACATAGGAACGTCAGTCGACGTCGACGCCGACGGCTTCGGAGACCGACGAGAACCCGTCGCGGCGCAGCAGCTCGGCGAGACCACGCTTCAGGACCGTGATCTGCTGGGGTCCGCGGTACATGAGCGACGAGATGAACATCACCAGGTCGGCGCCGGCGCGAATCCTCGCGTACGCCTGTTCGGGCGTGAACACGCCGCCGATGCCGGCGATCGCGAACCGGTCGCCGTACTCGCGGCGCACCTTCGCCACCAACGCCTCGCTGGGCGCCGTGCACGGACCGCCGGACAGACCACCCTCCCACTCGTGCGGAATGGCCAAACCGGTGCGGTCCTTGTTGAGATTGGCGAGCGAGACGCCCTGCACGTTGTGCTCGGCGAGCACGTCGAGCAGGTCACGCAATTCCTCCCACGGCTTGTTGAGCGGCATCTTGACGAGCGTCGGCTGCGGTCGGTCGATCTTGTCGAGCGCGGTGAACAGCTTGTCGAGCGCCTCGGGCGAAGCGGTGAACGGTTCGCCCACGTGCGTGTTCGGGCAGGACACGTTCACTTCGACCATCGCGGTACGGCCGGCGGCGCGGCGCATCGAAACGCAATAATCCTCGATGCCCTCGTCAAGGTCGCCGCAGTACCGGTCGTTGGTGCGGGCGATCGACACGGACACCTGCATGTCGTGCGCGTGGGTCCACGCCTTCTCCGCGCGGTCGATGACCTTGTCGGAGCCGATGTTCGCCAGTCCCACGTGCACCATCATCGAATCGTATTCGGGCAGACGATGGAACCACGGCTTCGCGTTGCCGGGGCACGGGCGGGACGTGGTGGAGCCGACCGTCTCGAAGCCGAAACCGGCGTTGTCGAGCAGAACCGGCATATCGCAGTTCTTGTCGAGTCCGGCGGACAGGCCGAACGGATTCGCGAAGTCGACGCCCATCACCGTGGTCTCAAGAATCGGATCGGTGTAGTTGAGCATCGTGCGTTCCGCCCACAGCAGCGGCGGGACATGCTTGACCACGCGGCAGAACGCGATCATACGGTCGTGCGCCTCGTCCGGCGGCACGTTGAACACGAAATTGGGCTTGATGACGTGCTTGTAGCCGAAGGTGAACAGGTCGCAGGTCGCCTTGTTGACCGCGTCATGCCAGAAGCTATCCGAAACGTAACTCATGGTCGTCCAGTCTAGTCGGTTCCCGGCCAGACTGGTAGGCCAGACTGGCCGGCCAGGCTGGTAGGCCCGGCCGGGAGCCCCGGTCAGTAGGCGCCGCGCACGTACTGCGGCTGATAGGGAGCCTCGGTGACGGGCACGCCGAGTTTGGCGGCGGCGCGCAACGGCCAGTACGGGTCGCGCAACGCGGCGCGTCCAATCTCGATCGCATCTGCCTTGCCCTTGGCGAGCACCTTCTCCGCCTGCTTCGGCTTGGTGATGAGTCCCACCGCGGTGACCGGCACTTCGGCGCGCTTGCGCACCTGCGCCGAGAACGGTACCTGGTAGTCGGGCTTGACCGGAACCGTCACACCGGAGACGATGCCGCCGGTGGACACGTCCACCAGATCCACGCCGTGCTCCTTGAGGATCTGCGCGAGCGCGACCGTCTGGTCGAGGTCCCAACCGCCCGCCGCCCAATCGGTGGCGGAGACGCGCACGAGCAACGGCATGTCGTCCGGAATCACGCCGCGAATCGCGTCGGCGACCTCCAGTAGGAAACGAATACGCCCCTCGAAGCCTCGACCGTATTCGTCGTCACGCTCGTTGCTCAGCGGGTCGAGGAACTGGGAGATGAGATAGCCGTGGGCGGCGTGGATCTCGATCGCCTGGAATCCGGCAGCCACGGCACGCCCCGCGGCGGCGGCGAACGCGCCGACCAGTCCGTGGATCTCGTCGATGGAGAGAGCGCGCGGCTTCGCATAGCCGCCGAACGGGATGGCGCTCGGGGCGACGGTCTGCCAGCCGCCCGCTTCGGCCGGCACGGTCTCGCGCTCGTAGCCGACGGTGAACGAGCCGGTCGACCCCTTGCGTCCGGCGTGGTTGAGCTGGATGGCGGCCACGGCACCGGTCTCCTTGATGCCGTCGACGATCCACTTCCACGAATCGATCTGCCAATCGGCCCACAGTCCCACGTCGTTCGGCGAGATACGCCCCTCAGGCGCGACGGCGGTCGCCTCGGCGATGATCATGCCGAAGCCACCCATCGCGCGCGACACGTAATGCTGGTAGTGGAACGGCGTCGGACGGCCGTCCTGTGCAAACGCCGAATAGGTATCCATCGGCGGCAGCCAGATACGGTTGCGGATGGTCAGACCGCGCAGCGTCATCGGACGGAACAGCAGCGGGCCGTTCCCGTCGATGTCGCGCTCGGAGCCGTCGGTCTTCACCGTGGACTTGGCGGTTTTGCCGGACTTACCGGCGGACTTACCGGCGGACTTGCCGGTTTTGCCGAGTTTGCCGGCGGACTTGCCGCTGCCGCCCTTCGATTTCTTGCCCTTCCCCTTGCCGCTGCCGTCCGGCTTTCCGGCAGGATTGCCTGCCGCATCGGAATCTGCCGCTGCGCTGATGTTCGGCACGTCAAGGCCGCGGAAATCGAATCCGCTGGGGCCTTCGACGCTCGCTGCGCCTTCTCCCGCGTCACTGCCGTATGCCGTTGTGTTGTCCGTCATTGCGATCCCCCTGATCCGTGATTGACTTCCCTTGATTATTGTACGAACGCGGCTGAATGAACGCCGAACGCCCACCGTATGGATATACGGTGGGCGTTCGGAAGCAGGAAGCGATCACAAAAACCGGTCACTGCCCCTGTTGGGTGGTGGTGCCTTGCTGGGTCGTCGCATCCTGCTGCGTGGTCGTACCCGTCGTGCCCTGCTGTTGGGTGGTGGCCCCCGTCGTGCCTTGCTGGGTCGTCGTACCCTGCTGCGTGGTGGTGCCGCTCGACCCGGTGTTGCTGTACGTGGTGCCGCCGCCCGTATACTTCGAGCTCGGGTTACCGTAGCTGTTGTCGATCGGGATGCCGGCCGTATCCACGTAGGTCTGCATGAACTGCTTCCATGCGGGCTCCGCGACGTACATGCCGTACCAGGTGGGATGGTAGATGCCGTTGATGGTCTTGTAGTTGAACGACTGCGGCGACTCGGCGTTGCCGACGGCCACGAACGCCGCCACCTGCGGGATGAATCCCGCGGTGAGCATGTACGTGTCCTCGTTGGTGCCGGTCTTCGCGAAGGTCTTGCGCCCGCCGCTCAGCTGGGCGTCCACGGCGTTGCCGCCGGAGCGGACGACGCCCTGGTTGATGGCGTATGCCGCGGTCTCGGCGATCTCCGGATCGATGGCCTGATGGCAGTTCGCGGACGGCACCTTGTAGTTCTTGCCGGCGCGGTCGGTCATCTTGGTGATGGCGATCGGGGTGCACTCCACGCCCTTGGCGGCGATCGTCGCGTACACGTTCGCCATGGTCAGCGGCGAGGCCTGCACGGTGCCGATCACCATCGGCGGCTGGAACGAGTTGGAGTCGTAGACGTCCTCATGGCCCTGGATGGAATTGTGGTAGCCCATCGACTTGGCCGCGTCCGCGATGGAGCACAGGCCGATCTGCTGGGTCATCGAGGCCTGGGTGGTGTTGTGCGAGAGCACGAGGCCCTGCAGCGGGCTTTCGTTCGAGGTGCCGCCGCCCGAGTTCTGCACGTTCCACGTGCCGGCGAACCCATAGCCGTTACAACTGAAGCTGGCGGTGTTGTAGGCGGTGTACGTGCGCAGATACTGGTTGATGGACTTGCCCTGCTGCATCCACGCGACCAGGTTGATCGGCTTCCACGTGGAACCAGGCTGGAAGCCCCAGCCGCCGCCGTCCTGTTCGTCGACCGCATAGTTCACGGCCGTTCGCGTCGAATCGATCTTCGCCAGATCGGTGGCGTCATAGGTGCGGTTGATGCCGAAGCCGAGCACTTCGCCGGTGCCGGGCCTGATCGCGGCGATGGCGATCTCGAAGCCGGTCGGATCGTTCGGAGGCACGGTGTCGCGAGCCGCCTGCATGGCGGCGTTGTTGGCGTTCACGTCCATCGTGGTGACGATGGACAGGCCGCCCTCCTTGAGCAGCTTGTTGCGGTCTTCCTCGGTGGCGCCGAACTCCTTGTTCTTGAGGATCTGACGGGTCACGTAGTCGCAGAAGAACGCGGCGTCGCCGGCCACCTGGCAGCCGGAGTCGATGGACTGCACGTTGAGCGTGTCCTTGAGCGGCGTCTTGTAGGCCTCGTCATGCTGCTTCTGGGTGATGTAGCCTTCCTGCAGCATGAGGTCGAGCACGATGTTGCGCTGCTTCTCGGACTCCTTGAGGTTCTCGTCGCTCGTCGGATCGTACTTCGCGGGGTTCTTCGTGATGGCGGCGATGGTCGCGGCCTGCACGACGTTGAGGTCCTTGGCGGAAGTGTTGAAGTAGCGCTTCGCGGCGCTCTCCACGCCGTACAGGTTGTGGTTGCCGAACTGGGCGATGTTGAGATAGCCCTGGAGAATCTCCAGCTTCGAATACTGCTTCTCCATCTGCACGGCGATGAGCATCTCACGCACCTTGCGCGCGACGGTCTGCTCGGAGGCATGGTACTCGGCGATCGGGTCGTCGTCCTCGCGGGCCTGCATGGCGAGCACGTTCTTCACGTACTGCTGGGTGAGCGTGGAACCGCCCTGCGTATCACCCTTCTTCACGAACGTCTGGAAGAAGGCGCGCATGACGCCCTGCACGTCGACGCCGTGATGCTTGAAGAAGCGGCGGTCCTCACGCGCCACCACGGCCTGCTGCATGACTTTGGAGATGTTCTTGATCGGCACGACGGTGCGGTTGTCGGCGTAGAACTCCGCGATCTTCGTGGTGCCGTCGGAGGCGTACATCACGGATTTCTGCGGCAGGGAGGTCACATCGAAATCGACGCCCTCGACCTTGAGCGACGGCACCACGGCCTTGGCCACCGAATTCGCGGCGAATACGGCGGGGGAAACCAGCGTGGCCACCACCACGCCACCGCCGACGCACAGCATGATATAGGTCAACAGCAAAGTGAGCACACGTCGAACGGTAAGGGACTTCTTTTTCGGCATGCGCCCCATTCTAAGTGGGTGGGTCTACCGGAGTCGTCCTCATGCCACGACACATGGAATCATTCACAGGAACCGCACTCCCTGAACGCCGCCGGGGAGGGCGCCGAAAGGTCAGCGCCGTGAACGGCGGATCAGCATGCCCGGCTGGTAGATGATGATCGAACGCCCCTCACGCGCGATCCACCCGCGGTTCGCGAAGTCCATCAGCGCCTTGTTCACGGTTTCGCGGCTTGAGCCGACGAGCTGCGCCATCTCCTCCTGCGTGAGGTCGTGCGGCACCTTGAGCCCCGCCTCGACCGGCTCGCCGAACCGGGAAGCGAGGTTGATGAGCGTCTTGGCCAGTCGAGCGGGCACGTCCATGAACACGAGGTCGGAGATGTGCTCGTTGTTGGATCGCATGCGGCCGGCCATCACCTGCAGCATGTCGATGGCGACGCGCGGATGCTGGTCGAGCCAATGGAACAGGGCGTCATGTTCGAGCCATACGACGCGCGTGCCGCGGTTCATCGCCAATGCCGAAGCGGTGCGCGGCCCGCCGGTCGGATCGAACACGGGAATCTCGCCGAGCACCTCGCCCGGCGCGTGGATGGACAGCAACTGGATGCGATGGTCATTCGATTCGCGCACGAGCTTGACGCGGCCGTGTTCCAGCAGATACATGCGATGGTCAGTGCCGCCCTGCTCGAAGATGGCCTCGCCTTTGTCGTACACGGCCTGGTTGAGATGCGGAATCAGTTCCTCCGCCTGTTCGGGCGACACCTGCTTGAACAGCGCGGTGTGCAGCAGCACGTTCTCCTCTTCGGGCATCGCGTTCGGCCTCTGCGCCAACTCACATCACCATCCCATCATCATGTCGTCGGATTCCGCCGTCGGCACGCGGATATCCTCGACCATCGTCCGCAACATTGTACCGCACACCTTGCGGCTCACGCATGAACGTACCGTAAGCGGTCACACACGTGCCGATACGACGGGCGCACGCCGTCACGCATACAGTCGGCGCACGCCGTCACGCGCGCGACCGGCGCACACGGCAATAATCGAGCAGATGCGCGACGACTTCGGCACGCATCATGCCGGTCTGGCTTTTGAGCGGGTCGACGCGCTTGACGGCCGACCGGACCGCCTTGTCGCGCATCTTCTCGCGACTCACGTTGAGCACACGCGCCATCTTCGCCGCGTCGATGTCGTACGCCATCGTCACGTGATGAAGTACGGCACCGGACGCGCACGTCACGTCCGACGCCGACGCGCTTCCCCGCGCCGCCTCGCGCGTTTGGACGCGCGGCGCGGGGAAACGACGTTGCGCGGCGCCGCCGATCTTGCCGTGCTGCGACGCGAGATCGTTGAGACCGGAGAAACGCACGTCGAGCCCCAGCCCGCGCAGCGCCTCGACGAGCCACCGGTCGCACAGACGATACGACGATTCGACGGACAGTCCCGCGACGAACGACAACGGCGCATACAGGGAATAGGTGATGGTGTTGCCGGGTTCGATGAACATCGCGCCGCCGCCCGTGCAGCGACGCACCACCGTGATTCCCTCGGCGCGCGCGACGTCCTCGTGGACTTCGTCGCGGATGGACTGGAACCGTCCGACGACCACGCACGGCGCACTCCACTCCCAGATGCGAAGGGTGGGCGGACGCGTTCCCGCGGCGACCTCGCGTGTCCACCGCTCGTCGACCGCCATCTGTTCGGCCGGTTCGCGCGGAATGTCGTGGATGATGTCGAGCCGCGGCCAGAGCGCGGACCAGCGGGCGGCGAAGTCGGCGGACTCGCCGGGAGCGATGACAGGGTCCGCGGCGGCCACCCCCAGCAGCTGCGCGGAAGCCTCCGCCGGTGGGGGCGAGATGGAAAGATCCGCGGCAACGGCCGCAACGGCTGGAGAGTCGACGGCGTCCCCCCTCTCCCCCTGAGCGGAAGATTCCGCAGGCGGGGGCGAGATGACGGCGCGGGCGTAGGCGGCGGCGATGGCGGCGGCATCGGTGCCGACGAGATGGGCGTTCGGGTGGCTGGCGATCGCGTCGCGCACGACGGTCGCCACAGCGGCCGGCGGCATCCGGTCGGGAGGCACTGCGGAAGGAGCCATGATTCGAGAGAGCGACCGTTCGATGTCGCGCAGAAGCGCGTCGGCCTGCGCGTCGGAGCCGGCCTCGATAAAGAAGTCCCCGTCGATGCGCACGCGCGTCTTCCCCGCCGCCGCGACCCGCCCTGATTCGACGGTCACCGCGACCAGTTTGCCGCCAGGCGTCTTGCACTCCCCACGCATCATGTTCTCCATGCCCATGCCGCCACCATAGCAAAACGCCCCGCTCCTCCGTGGAATCCGCCGCTGGGCAAGCGCCAGCGACCGGGAAAACGGAGCAACGGGGCGTCGGGGAAAATCACGCTCACATGCGGGCGAGGATGTCCTTGCCGACCTGGTCGGTGGTGCGGACGGTGGAGCCGAGCTCCTCGATGTCCGCCTCGACGGCCTTGTGAATCCGCTGCGCGGCCTCGTCGAAACCGAGATGCTCGAGCAGCATGGCGGCGGAGAGGATCGCGGCGGTCGGGTTGGCCTTGTTCTGGCCGGCGATGTCCGGCGCGGAGCCGTGGATCGGCTCGAACATGGACGGGTATTCGTCGGAGGCGTTGATGCAGCCGGAGGCGGAGTAGCCCACGCCGCCCACGACGGCGCCGGCCTCGTCGGTGAGGATGTCGCCGAAGAGGTTGTCGGTGAGGATCACGTCGAACTTCGACGGGTCGGACACGAGGAAGATCGTGGCCGCGTCGATGTGCGAGTAGTCGTGCGTGACCTCCGGGTACTCCTCGCCGACCTTGTCGACGATGCGCTGCCACATGTCGCCGGCGTTGACGAGCACGTTCTTCTTGTGGACGAGCGTGACGTGCTTGCGGCGCTTCATGGCGAGCTTGAACGCGTAGCGCACGACGCGCTCCACACCGTACGCGGTGTTGATGGACACCTCGGTGGCCACCTCGTTCGGGGTGTTGCGACGGACTGCGCCGCCGGCGCCGCAGTACAGACCTTCGGTGCCCTCGCGCACGACGACGAAGTCGATGTCGCCGGGGTTCGCGAGCGGCGAGGTGACGCCCTTGTACAGCTTGGACGGGCGCAGGTTCACGTACTGGTCAAGGTCGAAGCGGAGCTTGAGGAGCAGGCCGCGCTCCAGGATGCCGGCCTTGATGCGCGGATCGCCGACGGCGCCGAGCAGGATCGCGTCGGTCTTCTTGATGCGCTCCTCCTCGTCCTCGGGCAGGATGGAACCGTCGCGCAGGTAGCGCTCGGCACCAAGGTCGAAGGGCTCGTAGTCGAATTCGGCCACGCCTTCGGCCGCCTTCTCAAGCGCCTTCTGCGCCCACGGGGTAACTTCCTTGCCGATGCCGTCGCCGGGGATCACGGCGATTGTGTACTTCTTCGTTGCGGTGTTTTCGCTCATGGCACGAGACGTTACTCGCGGCCGCCCGGCACCCACGGCGGCCGTTCAGCAATTGGACACGACTGCGGACAGTATGTTGGCACAACCGGAATGGAAAAGGAACGAGGCACGAAGCCGAAGGAAAGAGACGAGATAGTGAACAGGGGGTGAACATAGGCAAGGGGGCACGTTGATTCTTGGCTGGCAATAAGCCCGGTGATAGGCTGAAAACAGCCTCCCGGTGGTTGGAGCGTCATCATCGCCTGATGACGTGGCGAGGAGGATAACGAAAGGAACGCTCATGAGCGACCCCAACGCCAGCGGCGGCGACACAAACCCCACGGACAACGGACAAGTCCCCTTCGATCAGATTCCGAACACTCCGTCCTACGGGCAGCAGTACGGCCCGTCCTACGGGCAGCAGTACGGCCAGCAGTACGGCCAGCAGGCTTATGCCCCGCAGTACGGCGGATACGACCAGCAGACGCCGCCCGCCCAGGCGATGCCGGCACCGTGGCAGCCTGATGGCGCACAACAGGCGCCAGGAGGCTCCCAATCCGGCGCCCCCACCGACCCGAACGGATCATCACAGCAGCCCCCGTCCGACGGGGGTGCGACCGGTGCCGCGCCCGGCCCCGTCCCCGGCGCCCCCGTCCCCGGCGCACCCGCATACCCCGGGCAGCCGCCGGTTCCGGGAGCGCCCGCATACCCGGGTGGACCCGTTCCCGGTGCGCCCGGCCCCGTTCCCGGTGCACCGGCTGCTCCCGGCGCTCCCGCATACCCGGGTGCTCCCATGTACCCCGGCCAGCCCCCGAAGAAGAAGGGACTGTCGAAGGGCGCGCTGATCGGCATCATCGTGGGCGCGATCGCCGCGGTGGTCGCGATCGTGCTCATCGTCGTGTTCGTCGTCGTCCAGCCCGGCAAACTCACGTCGGACGATTATCTCGACGGTCAGAAGCAAACGACCACGATGTACACGAAGTACAGCAACGTCAGCTCGAAGATGTCGAAGGCGTTGGCGACCACGTACGACAGCAAGTCCACGTTCGATAAGGACGATGCCGCGAAGATCAAGGAGTACATCAAACAGTACGAGGACGCAAACAAGGAGTTCACCGACCTGAAGGTCTACAAGAAGGACGACAAGGTCAAGGAATCGTATGACAAGTACGAGAAGAAGGCGAAGAAGTTCGTCACGTTCGCCAACAACATGGCGGATACGGCCATCGCGATGAGCGCCGTCACCAAGGCATGCGATTCGACGCCGACCGCCTCCTTCACGGACGACGACTACTACAGCCAGTACAACTCGTATGTCAAGGGATGCACGACGGCGCTCGACGAGCTCGGCAACTCCAAGATCAAGCCGATCGCCGAATACGGCACCACCATGAAGGACTATCTGACCAAGCTCGGCGACATCATGTCGAAGATGGAAGCGCTCGGCAGCGCCGACTCCATCTTTATGGACGACGCCAAGTACCAGCAGTACAGCGATCTGACGGATGAACTGTATGCTCTGGACAGCCCGTACAACGCCTCGTCCGATCTCAACGATGGTCTGAACGACATCGAGAAGGAGGTCACGCCGACCGAGGAGCTCAACGACCTGTCCGATCTCGTGCAGGACGGCTTCCGCGACAGGATCTAGCGCGGGAGCCGCCCTGCGCAGCGGGATTGAGGATGGTTCCCTATATCAGACGTTGGGGGTGGGCGCATTCCAGCGAATGCACCCACCCCCAACTCTATTGGTCACGTTCCCTCACGGATTTCACCGAACCGACCACGATCTATGCATTGCTCGGAGACTGGCCCCGAGTCACCGTATAGTCGCCGTCATCAGTCATGTACAGCATCCACGACATGTGCGTGTGGTCGAGGTGACCGGTATCTTCCGAGGCCGGCAGCAGGTCGAACGATCCGACCGACTTGCCCTTGCGATCCACGATGATCTTCTCGTCCGTGGTCTGCACGTAGATCTCGTCGGTCAGATAGTTGACGCCTTTGAACGAGCCGCTGCTGAGCAGCAGTCTCCCCCACTGGTCCTTGTCGAGCACTTCAGTGGATTTGAGGTCGTCGTCGATGAGGAAGATTCGTTTGGCGTAGTCATCGCCGAAATCGACGGCTTGCACGTAGACCGTTCCGTCCGAGAACTGGTCCAGATCCAGTTGGGAGTCCTCGCTCACGCCGACGATCGATGCCACCGACTTCGCGGCACCGGTCGAATCGACCATCCAGCCGTTGAACAGCCAATGATCGTCGCCAACGCGGCGGATCGTATCCGCGCCGCAACCGTACGACCTCCCGCAATACGTTTCGGGCACGTCGACGAGCTTCTTGTTCCCGTCGATGGAATACAACTGGTAGGTTTTCGTGCTGACGGTCGTTCCCGGCCGCTTGACCGTGGCCAGATACGTGTCGTACACGGACACGTCCTTCACCTCGGTCTCGGTCATGTCGACCGACTGGTATCCGCCGCTGTCGCTGGTGACCGCGCCTTCATCCTTGAACGTCTGCAACGTCGTCGCCGTCTTCCTGCCATGGGTCAACGCCATCACCTGCGCATGGTCGATGCGCTCCCTGTCCTCTCTGCCGTTCACGGTGAACGTCTCCTCCGTGTGCCATGTCTTCTGCACCGCCACGCGTGTGTCCGAGGCCCCGATCACGGCGTACTGATAGTCCTGATCGCGGTCGGCGAGATTGTCCTCCTCGGTCTTCAGATCGATGCGTTTGCCGAGTTCGCCGGTCTTCACATCCACTTCATGCGCGTACAGGTGCACGGTTTCGGGAGTGGTGCCGACGGCTTTCGTCTTGACCGCGTAGATCACGAACACCGCCGGATTGTCGCCGTATGTGGCGGCGACAATCGGCGTGGTCTCCGCTTTCTCACCGGATTCCAGCATCGAAACGTGGACCACTTCCGAGGCGTTCAGCGCGGGAGTCCATAATCCGAACGAGTATTCGCCTTCATCCCCGGCCTGACTGCCGTTCGACGCGGTCTCGCCGTCGGTGGCGTAGCCGTCGTCCGCGCAGCTGATCAGGTTGGAGACCATGGCGCCACCGCTCCAACTCCACCTGCTGGCGCTTGACCCGCCGCATTGGAAGTCGGTCATCGTGACTTCGCTGACCTTCGGTTTCGTTGGCTCCTCCGTGCTGTTCCTCTTCGTTTTCGGCTGCGCGGCGGTCTTCTTCTTCGTCGTCGTCTGCGCCTGCGTCTCCTGTTGCACGGCGGCCTGCGTGTGACGCCAATACAGGAATCCTCCGATTCCCGCAGCCGCCAGCACGATCGCGACGATCAGCACGATGACGATGGCACGTGCGCGATGCGGTTTCCGTGGTGCGCCGCCGTCACCGGGAGGGACCGGCGTGCCGGAGCCGCCCGGCACGGCCGGCGTTCCCGGTTGCGGTATGGACGGCACCGCCGGTCGCGGCACGGACGGCGGCGCCGGTACGGTAGGCACGACCGGCTGCGGTATGACCGGCTGCGAGATACCCGGTTGCGGGATACCCGACTGCGGCATTCCCGCAAAGCCGTTCCCTTGTGATGTCGCCGCAGGTGCCGGAACCCCGCCTGGCACCGGTGCGCCGCATCGCTCGCAGAACATCGCGCCGTCAGGCACCGTGTTGCCGCATTGTGTGCATCGTCTCATCGTCTTTCCCCTTCCGCTCGGACCGCTTCGTCTCTCCTCCCATTGTAAAGGCGGCACGCCGCCGATATCGTTGCGGCAGTCAGCCGGATGGTCGTTCTTGAACGTACGGACGGTCAGCTAGAACGAGCGCGCGGCGACCGGCTAGAGCGCGCGGATGACGAACGTGTCGTCGGCGAGCGCGAAATCCTCGCCGCTGGAGAGGTATTCGGTGCCGCCGGACGCCATCTCGCGCCCGCGCACCGAGGTGCCGTTGGCGGAGTCGTTGTCGGTGATGGCGAACCGGCCGTCGTCCATCACTTCGATGGTGGCGTGGATGCGGCTCACGTTCGTGTTGCCGCCCATGTGCAGGTCCGCGGTCTTGGAGCGTCCGATGGTGGCTTTTCGTGCGATCGCGCCGGTCGCGGTGAGTCTGCGCCCGTCACGCAGGCGCGTCACTTCGAATCCGTCGTGTTCGGTCGCGCCGAACAGGCTGGTTTCGCCTTCGCTGTTGTCGGAGTCGGAGCGCGATGCGGCGGCGCCGGTGGTCTGTGCTGCGGGGTTGGTGCGGATTACGGGCTTGTAGACGGACTGGGGGCGCGGTTCGTCGCCGTTGAGTACGGCGGAGAAGTCGCGTTGAGGAGCGTGCCGGGCTTGCGTGGAGACGGGTTCCGGCGTGGGTTCCGGCATGCGCACGGGTTTCGGCGTGGATTCCGACGTTGGTTCCGGCGTGGACGCATGATTCGGCATGGTCTCCGCCCGTACAGGCGCCGCTTCACGCGCAGGCACCGCCGATGCCGCCTGCGCGCGGGACGGCGGCATGGACGGCGCGACCGGCCGGGACGGCGTCGGTTCGGGCGTCCTGACCGGCTGCGGGGTCGCGACCGGTTCGACGGGTCGGGACGGTTCCGCGACCTGCGGCGGCTTCACAGGAGACGGTGACGCTTGTTCCGTCGATTGCGCCGGCCGCGTCGGCTGCGTATGACGGAGCAGGACCGATGCCACGGTCTCGTCGGATGCGACCGGATCCTGGACGACCGGCGACGGTCGGACGATGGGGTTCCGTGCGGCGACCGGCTGCGGCTCGGAGCCGACATGCCTCGGCAGAGAGGACGCCACGGTCTCGTCCGCACCGGACTGGCCGGAATCTGGCACGGTGCGCCGCGGCAGCGAGGATGCCACGGTCTCATCGGATATGACGGGCTGGGGCATGGGACGTTGCCCGAACGATTCGGTCGGACCGGTGGAACCGGTGAAACCGGAACCGGTACCCGTATACGATCCGGTGAATCCCGATCCGGTACCGCCGGTCATATCCGCGACGCCGCGCAACTGCTGCAACGACGACTGTGCGGGCGCGTTCGTGACGACGGCGCTCGCTCCCGGCGCGTCGCCGACGATGGTCGCGCCGAAAGGATCGTCGTCAACAGGAGCACGACGCACGCCGGCGGCGATGGTCGGGGATGCCGCCTGCGTGGGCGAGGATGCCTGCGTGAACGAAGGCCGCGCCGGGTCGCGTCCGGCTCCGACCGGCGAGATAAGTCCCATCGAAGCGAGGAACCCGTTAAACTGGGCGGCGCTCACGGTGGGGTTCTGCGCGAGGAATCCGCCCAATGCCTGCTGCAATCCGATGCCGTTCTGCGATTGCATGCGCACGCGGCGGGCATCGGCGAGGAACGCGAGCAGGGTGTGAACGGTGTTCTTCCGTCCGGCGTCCGCGCCGAAGAACGGAACCAGCGCGAACCGCACGCCGCCGTCAGGACCGACGAACACATGTTTGGGCTCCCACAGCACGCAGACGACGGCGATGCCCTGCGACTCGCACTCCCCCAGCACCGCGGCGGCGGACAGCAACGCGCCCATGTACACGGTGTCGTTCAAGCCGGAACGTGCCGCATCCTGCAATGGAACCGATCCGGTCACATCGTAGTAGCACAGCGTCTCACGGTCGTTCGCCTCGTAACGGAAGGCAAGCATCGCCATCTGGCCCATGCCCAGCCATTGGGCACGCGCATAGTCGAATTCCTCCCCGCGCGTGGCCGTCACCGTCAACGTCTGCGAACCGACCTGCCGGTTCCTCACGATTTTGACCTTCATGGCTCCAGACTACGCCCATCACGGCATGTTTTCAGGTTTCTTCCGCAATCCATCAAGCCTGCTTCCGACGGTCAGACTCCGGTAGTCAGATCCCAGCAAGCGCGACCATGATCGCGGTGAAGACGAGCAGCGTCTCCAACCAGATCAGGGATGCCGCATGCCACATCCACGAGGCTTCCACGCGGTTCTCCGCACATTGGCGTGCCTGCAGCACCTCGCCCGGCAGCCAAGCCCAAGCGAGCCCCATGGCCGATGCCAGCAGCAATCCGGACACCGGTGCCCAACCATGCTCCACGAGCACGATGCCGACCAGTCCGATGGTGGTCGCCATGCCGCCGCCGACCATCGGCTTCGGCGTCGGAGCCCGCTTGCCGCGGGGCATCCATGCGAACGTGAACGCGACCATCATCACATGGAACAGCCATGTCACGCCGGGCAGCAGGAACACGGGCAGCATGAGCGCCATGCCAATCACGGGGGGCGACGCCCAACACGCCCGCCACCAACGACATGGCGTCGAACCCGCCCGAATCGATTCCGAACACGCCGAGCCACCATGGATCCCAGCCGACGTTGCGGCTCGACACGACCCACCACGCCTGGGCCAGCAGGTCGATGACGGTCAGCACGCCAATCATGGCGAGGCGCCAGACCACGCCAGTCATCGTGAACACGCGCCCCGGGGCATCGGACACGATCCGCATATCCTCGTCGAACTGCTTCAACGCGCCGAATCCCCTGAGTCTCACAGACTCTCGCCACTTCGTCGTGAACGTTTCGCCATATCGATACCACCTGTCACCTGTCGGCACGGAAGCGAATCCACGCCGGTACGTCATCGCCGCCGTCGGACGACGTTATTCCACGATTTTCCGAATCTCGCCGACCTTATCCTTGATGGTACCCACATTCGATGTGTCTGATGAGCTCATACGACAACGCGGCGGACCTCAGTGACGGTGATGAACCGTATGATTGCCCCAAGGACGATTTCCAGGGGCAGGGAAGTGAGGGATAGCGGTTGGTGTTGTTCATGCGGTATGTGCTGGTGGGGCGTCTCGAGGACGGTGCCCAGGTGTTCTGGGACACACGGGAGAAGACACCCGTCAAACGCGTGCTGGATCTCGGCGGCGGCCCCGGCTGGGCGCAGGCCGGAGCCGCCGCCGGAGCCGCCGCCGCAGGCGCCGTGCCCGGTCTGATGGTTCTGGTCCATGAGATCGGCCAACTGCTCGCGCCGGAGAAGGGAACACATCACACGTCAACAGTGGATGACGTGACGCTGCTGGCCTTCCTCAAACCGATCACCATGGATCGCGACGAATGGAACACGTACGTGGCGGCGGTCGTGATGTGGATGGTCGGGTTCCTGCTGTATTGGTGCTTCTGCCGTCTCGTGTTCGGCCGTGAGACGACTTATGTCCCGGCCTCGCCCGAGGAGCTGGCGTTCGCCTCCTCCATGCCGGCCACGCAACTGCGCTACATGTTCGGCGGCCCCATCGTCGGCACGCTGTTCCTCATCGCAATATCGGGCTTCCCCATAGCGATGACATGGATGTTCTGGTCGAGCGCGTAATGGGTCGACACCGGCAGATCCACACCTGACTGGATTGGATGGTTGGCCTTCTTCTGGGCGTTCCTCGCCGCATGCTCCCCGATTCTGTTGGCCTTGCGTTTCGTCGGACCGTGGGACTGGCGGGGACGTTTCAGCCCGCACGCGGGCGCCGAACGCTGGAGCCGGCTGAAATGAGCACACTGTTGATGGGGGCCGGGATGGGCCTCATGGTCGCAATCTCGCTCGCATTCATCCTCGCGTTCAACATGAGCCGATTCCGCTGGATCATGGACCACGACATCCACCCGCTGCTCGAAGAACACGGACTACGCGAGCCCGACGACGGATTCGAATCCTCCGGCATCAAGGAGCGCATGGCCGCGTTCCACGCGGACGTCGCGGAGGCATTGGCCGCACCGGAACGCGAACGCGAGGCGCGCGAACGACGGCAGTCCATCACGTTCGACCCGATGGTCGACGAGTCGCCGCTGCCGGCGGGTCCCTACCCGTTCAACCGCCCGACGGCATCCTGGGCGCGCGACATCTACGAGGAAGGCGACTGGACGTACGCCGCCGCATGGGTCAAAGGACGAAGGAAACCACGCGTGGTACGCGAGCAACGCTACGACTCATGGCGCAACGAGGTTCTCGCACGTCATGGCCTGACCGACGCATCGCCCGCCACACTCACACGCATCGAGCACGCCACCACCCGCATACGCATCCTCCACCACACCAGCCAAGCCGAAGCCTACCAACAAGCCTGCCGTAAAACGGCAATCGCAGACAAGAGATAAGGCCGACCGGCACCGGAGCAATCTCACCGTTACCTGCCATCCGGCCGCCAACCTAGCGCACGGCCGACGATCTCGTACATGGTCTTGACGTCGCCGCTGTCGGGCTCGTCCACGACGATCACGCGGTGACCTGCCACATCCTGCGAGGAGAGTCGTCCCGACGAGACCTCCGCCGCGAATCCTTCGCGGATCGTCGTCTCGTCCGCGCTGAACGCGGCGGGATTCGTCCCGTTGAACTGCATGTCCACGATGAACGCGGTTGGATGGAAATCCATGCCGACACGTACCGGCTTGTCGTAACGCAGCCCGTACGCCTGAAGCCCGCCGTACGGGCGCGGCACGGCCATCCAGTTCAACACGTACCGGTTCACGCCGGTCGTGACGGGCGGCACGGGAGGCAACGCGAGTCCGGCGTTCGCCGCGTATTCGGCGAGATGGTCGTCGGCACGCATGTTCACCCGCATCGAGTTCGAATATGCGGTGGCGTCGACGCCACTGGACGCCTTGAACGCGCCCGGGTCGCCAATGGTCGGCTCATAGCGCGCGCCCACCGCTCCGGCGATGCGTTTCACGGTTTTCGCCGGCCATGCATAGGTGGTGCCGACACTCACCTTGCCGGTGGCCCGCCCTTTCGCCTTCGCACGGCTCACGCGGAGGACGACCACGACGATGAGCACAACGATCAGGATGATGAACAGGAACACTCCACCGATGATTGCGAACGGAATCCACAGTTCCTGCTGCGTCATCGGCCTGCACTTGCCGTTCACGCATATCTCACCATCGATTGCAAGATTCAATGCCGTCATCGCTGTCCCTTTCGCTCATCCGATAAGAAAGCGGCCGGACCCTTCCTTGTTCGGACTGGTCCGGCCGCATTCATCTACTCCCTGCCGAAGGGGTTGTCGCGGTAGGCGAGCGACTTCCTTCTGCGGCTGAACGCGACGATCGCGCCGGCGATCGCGGCGATCACGATGATCACGCCGAAGATGATCGTGTTGCGGATCCAGGCGGTGCTCATCGCGTACTGCCACCAGTTGGAGGCGATCGTGATGTTGTCGTAGACGGCGGTCGACTGGTTGCCGGCCTTGTCGACGGTGGTCACGGTGATCTCGTGGCTGGAGCCGTCGGCGGGCAGACGGAACGTCGGCGTGCTCTTGAGGAGCGTGCCGCCGTTCCACGTGGCCTGCGTCTCACCGTCCACGGCGATCTCGGCGGAGGCGACCTGCAGGTTGTCCTTCGCGTCGATGCCCACGCTGCGGCCGTTCTGGTCGAGGTAGACGTTGCCAGAGGTCACGCCGAGCGCGGCGGAGGTCGGGGCGGTCGTGTCGAGCGCGAAGTTGACTTCCGCGTTGGACTTGCGGTCCTCGTCCTTCTTCTCCATCGTGTTCTGCGACAGGTTGCCGGCCTTGTCCTCGGAGGTGAGCTGCACGCGGTAGTAGCCGTCCTCGTTGAACTGCTTCGCGGGGATCGTGTACTCGGTGCGGCTCCAGCCCTTGTCGTCGCTGGTCTTCATCGTGAAGTCCTTGTCGGCGAGCTGCTTGGCGGAGGCGTCCTTGGCGACGACCACGTGCGACTTGCCCTGGTCGAGGCCGGACACGTTGATCTCGCTGACGGTGACGGGCTGCGACTTCTTGATGAAGGCGCCGCGCAGGTTCTGCGTGCCCGCGGTGAACACGTACGTGGAGCCGAAGCGGTTCGCGGAGAACGTCTTCTGCGTCTTGTACGTGTTGCCGGCCATGTCGGTGGCTTCGGCGGTCAGCGTGTACACGTCGTCGATGGCGACCTTGCGCTCGAAGTCGGCGAAGTCGACGACCTGCGAGTTGTCCGTATCCTTCGTGGTGGACTGCGGGAGCTTCTTGTCCTTCAGTTCGCCGCGGTGGGCGCCCTTGAGGGTCCACTTGACCTTGCTCATGTCGATGTTCGTGTCGTCCGTGGTGATGAGCGGCGCGACGGTGCCCGCATACGCGGTCTTGTCCTCCACGCGGTCGATCTTGATGGACGGCTTGGTCTTGTCGATCACGAACTCGGGCTCGCTGACCTCCTGCGCCACGTTGCCGGCGAGATCGGTCGCGGTCGCCTTGATCGTGTAGTGGAGCTCACCGGTGAAGGCGACGTGGTTCGTCCACTCGGTGGACTCGCGTTCGCCGCCCGTGCGGACCCAGCCGGACGCGCCCGGAGCGGGCTGGTCGGCCTTGTTGTCGTCCTTCGCGGTGGTGGTGATCACCGACTCGGATTCGGAGAAGTTGCGCTCCACCTCGCGCACGGTGGCGTTGCGGTCGGCCGAGTAGTACATGCCGTTCTTCACGTTGTTGTTGTCGAACGTGAGGGTCAGCACCGGGGCGACCGTGTCGACCGTGAACTCCTCGTGGATCACGTTGGAGGCGTGGTCGCCCGGATCCGTGTAGGAGGCGTCGACGGTCCAATCGCCGTCCTTGTCTGCCTTGAACGTGGCGACGTAGGTCTTCCTGTCGCCGCTCGGGTTGCTGAAGGAGGCGACGCCGTAGGTGCGCTTCTCCCCGTCGACCGTGGTGGTGACGACCACGCGCGCCGGCTCGTTCTTCAACGAGAAGTCGAAGTTCGATTCGACGAGCGTGACGGTGCCGGTGCGGTGCGCCTTGTAGTACTTGCCGTTGCGCACGTCGTTGTTGTCGTACGCGATGGAGATCGTCGGCGCGACCGTGTCGATGGCGATGCCTTCGACGCCCTTGACGTTGTTGGCGGCCTTGTCGCCGTTCACACCCTCATACTTGTTGAGCGCGCCGGTGTCGACCGGGTTGCCGGCCGCATCGGTGAGGGCGATCGAGGTGTTGCCGAGCGTGAGGCGCTGGCTGTCGCCGTCGAAGCCGAAGCTGATCGAACCGGCGGCGGTGGTGCCCGCGTAGACAGCGGCCGGAGCCGGATGCTCGCTGAGGTCGGAGATCCACTTGTCGAAGCCGAGCTGCGAGAACGCGACGCTCTCCTCGCCCTTGCTGGCGCAGTCATGGCCGTCGGGGCTGTTGGTCGCGGTGGCGGAGCAGATGCCGGAAATCGGGTCGCTGATGCCGTCGAGCGTGACGGTCACGCCGGTGGTCGCGAAGATCCAGTTCCACTTGGCCGGGCTCGTCACCGAGGAGGTGAGGGTGCCGAGCTTCGGAGCGGTCCAGTCCATGACGAACGACTTGTCGTTGGTCTTGGTTTCCGAGCGCAGACCGTTGTAGCTGATCTTCAGGTAATAGCTGCCTTCGACCTCGGCGTTGTTGCCCTTGAGCTGGATCGGCTGGTCGGCGAGCGTCCACGTATAGCCGTTCTTCGTCCACGTGCCGTCGGTGACCTTGAGCTCCTTGATATCGGTCACACCGGTGTTCGGATCCTGCGGCGCGACATCGCCGGTGCTGCCGGCGAGCACGTTGGAGTGGAGCTTGGTCAGCTTCTGGTACAGCGGGAACCACTTGTCGGTGATCTCGTAGGTGGCGCGCGTCTTGCCGCGGTAGTAGTAACCGGGCTCACGCGAGGTCGGGTTGCCTGCGACGTCGGTCACGATCAGCTTTGCATCGTTGTCGTCGTTCACGTCGGCGACGACGGCGGTGTAGTTGATCTTGTCCTTCACCGGGGCACTGAGAATGGGGGCGTTCTTGTGCTCGTTGCCGGCGGCGTCCTTGACGGTCACCGTGATGGCGTTCAAGTCGTAGAAGCCTTCCTGATCGAGCGTGATGGTGAAGACGCCCTTCGCGGCGTCGTAGTTGTCGGCCTGCTTGTCGGTGACGGCGTGGCCGCCGCTAATCGCGTTGCCTTCGAGATCGACCGGAGCCGGCACGGAGAACGTCACCGACTTGTCGTCGATGCCGGAGGTACCAACCTCGTTCTTGACGTTATCGTCGTCGCGCACGCCCGTGGCGGACTGGCCTTCCGGCAGGAGGTCCTTGACGTACAGTTTGATCTTCTGCTCGCCGGCGGCCGCGTACACGTCGTAGGACTTGCCTTTGACGTCGAAGCCCTTGACGAGGGACGTGCCTTCCACGCCTTCGGCACCGGAAATCTTGGCGATCTCGGGGGCGACCTCGTCAAGCGTGAACTTCACATCCTTCGGGGAGGCGAGCAGCACGACCGCACCGTCCGTGAACGGGGCCTTGATCGTGTAGTTGCCGTTGGTCTGGGTCTTGCCCGCGGCGATCTGCTTGGCGAGCGGGACGAACAGCTTGTTCAGCTTGGCGCCGGTCCATGTGAGCGTGGCGGCGTTCGTGTCGATATCGGCATCGGCGATGGTGGCGCTCAGACCGTTCTCGTTCTGGGTGGAGTACTGCACCGAGCTGCCGTCGAACACGTTCGTCGCACCGTATTTGGCCTGGAGGATGGCGGCACGGAACGCGAAGGCCGGATCGTTCTTCACCTTGATGGTGACGGATTCGATGTCCTTCGTGTAGTACTGGCCTTCGTCCTTGACCGACTTGCCGTTGACGAGCGTTTCGGCGGTGCCCTTGGACTTGCTGACGGCCACCTGGTCGGGGATGCCGGTGGCACTGAGCTGCTGCTTGATCTGGGCGAGGGTCAGCGTCTTCGAGTTGGCGTTCGCGCTGGTGGCGATGTCGTCGTCCTTGGTGAACTGCTTCGCGTTGTCGGACACGGTGATCTTCACGTTCGACAGCTTGTAGATGCCGTCACCGTTGTCGCCGAGCTTGGCGGTGTATGCACCGTTGTCGCCCTGCAGCTTGAGATCCTTGGTCGTGGACTTGCCGTCGAAGCCTTCGACGGTCACCTTGGCGGTGACGTCCAGCAGGCCGGCGACGTTGGCGTCGTCCTTGGTCTGGCCTCCCTTGTCGCCCTGCTTGAGCGCGGCGAACAGGTCGTGGGCGGAGAAGGAGATCTCTCGAGAACCGTTGGCGAGCACGTGCTCCTCGCCGTTCACGGTGCCGGTCAGATCGTTCTTGCCTGCCGTGTACTTGAGCGCGGTGAACGACGGCTCGACGTTGTCGATGCCGAGGGAGAAGGACTTGTCGGCTACCTTGTACTTGCCGCCTGCCCGCTTGCCGAGCAGCTGGCGCATGGCCTTGTTCCCGTTGAGCGCGGCGGTGTCGAGGCTCACCGTGTACAGCCCGTTGTCGGTGGCGGACATGAGGTCCTTGGCACCGGCGGCGGGCTTCAGCGTGATGATGTAGTCGTCGCCGCTCTTGACATAGGAGTCGAGCACGACCGAGCCGTAGGCCTGGGCGGCCCCCGTGCTGGCCAGCGTGCTGGCGAGCACCGGGATGCCGGTCTTGGCGGCGGCGTTCCAACGCTTGGCGAAGTTCTTGTTGCCGCTCACCTTGATCTGGATGGTCGGGGTCTTGTCACCCTTGAGGTAGATGGCCTTGTCGGCGGCGCGGTCGTACTCCTTGCCGTTCACGAGGAGCGTGGTGGTGACCTTCGCGTCGGCGGCGGCATCGGCGATGGTGATGGAGGTGATGTCCTTGAGCGGGCCGTCCGCGTCGAGCTTCTTGACGAGGTCGGCGACGGACTGGGAGGGGGTCGCGTTGCCGGTCTGGTCCTCGACGGCGATCTGGATGTCGGACAGCACGTAGGTGCCGGGCTTGTCGAGCGTCAGCGTGTAGGTGCCGTCGCCGTTGTCGGCGAGCTTCTGGGCGGTGCCGGAACCGATCGTGGCGGTGACCTGCTTGACACCCGAGGTCTTGCCGGAATCGTCGGTGCCGTCGGACAGCAGATCCTTCGCGGTGAACACGAGTTCACGCTTGACGTCGCCGTCGCCGGTGCTGAGGTCGCCATCGTCGATGGAATCCTCGGCGCCGTTGTTGCGGTATTCGAAACCGGTGACGGTGGCGGGCACGTCATCGAACAGGAACGTCTTGTCGCCGCCGGTGAACGGCGCGGCGATCGCGATCGTATGGTTGCCGTTCTTCTGCGCGGCGGCGAGACCATCGAACGCGGCGGTGCCGAGGGCCAGCGAGAACTTGCCGTCCTTGCCGGTGACGGTGCCCGCGGTCAGCGCGTACGAGGCGCCGGTGTCGGAGGTTCCGTTGGCGACGATGAGGTCGCCGCTGCCGTCCTTCGGCAGGTTGGCGACGATCTGCTTGAACCACGGGGACGTGGATTCGAACTTCACGGCGTTGACCTTGCTGGTCGCGGCGGAGTCCGGATCGATGGCGACGGAAACGGTGAAGTCCGCGTCCTTGTCGCCGGAGGTGGAGACGAACAGCGTGGTGTCATCGAAGGCCAGCGTGCCGGCGGCCGCGTTGGCGAAATCGAAGTGCGCGGTGTTCTCGGCGTTGTCGGTCGAATCGACGATGGCGTTGGCGAAATCGTAGGCGCCCTGCTCGTCGAGCGTGGCGACCCACGTGCCGTCCGCCTGCTGCTTGGCCTCGATGGCCTTGTTCTGCACGGCGGCGAGCGTGCCGTCCTCGTTGAGTTTCTGGAACTGCGCGTTCACGACGACCTTGGCCACGCCGCTGACGTCATCGGCGGTCTCGACGACGATCCGCGGGGCGGACTGCTTCGCGTTGGCGTAGAGCACCTTGCCGGCGAGCTGCTGGGTGCTGCCCGCGTCCGGCGTGTAGGTCACTTTGCTGATGGTGGGCACGCCGTCGTCGACGGTGAGATCGCCGATGACGGTCGGGTCGACGGTGTTCAGGTACGCGATGGCCGCGTTGGTGAGACGGAGCGAATACTTGCCGAGCTTGAGCTCCTGGTCGAAGCCGAGCTGGAATTCGTTGGCGCTCTTCTCCTGGAGCTTGGCGGCGGGGTATCCTTCCTTGACGGTTCCGTTCGCGTCGACTACTTCGACGACGTTGCCGTTGCCCAGCTGCGCCTTCATCAGTTCGATGCGCTTGGCGAAGTACTGGTCGTTCTTGTTGGACAGGGTGATGCCGCTGATCGAATTGTAGGTGCCGCCGGGCTTGAGGTCGCCGGTCGCGGCGAACGTGATCGTGCTCTTCGCGGCGTCTGAGGTGGCGACGATCACCTTGGCGGCGTTGAAGCCGTCGGCGCGGGCAATCGAATCGAGCGTGACCGGGTCGGAGACCAGTCCGGCGTTGTCGGTGACGGTGACCTGGTACTTGCTCAGGTCATAGGTGGCGTCCGCGGCGAGCGTCCAATGGTAGGTGCCGTCGGTGTCGGCCTTGAGGTCGGCGACCTTCTTGCCGTCCTTGTCGAGGATGGTCACGGCGGAGACGCCGGCGGTGTCGTCGGCGGGGGTGATGGTGAGCGCGTGGTCGCCGGTCACCAGCCATTCGTTGGCGTCGTCCTTGAGTACCGTTTCGCCGGCGGAAAGGGCGATGCCGAGCTTGGCCGGCTTGGCGGGCTTCTCGCTGTCGATGATGAACGACGTGGAGGTCTGGGCTGCGTCGGCGCCGAACGCAGTACCGTTCAGTGCAACCGTATAGGCGGCGTCTTTGGCGAACGCGTCGTTGCCGGCGGCCGCAGCGTCGATCGTCACCGTGTACTTGCCGTCCTTGGTCTGCGCTTCCGCGGCGTCGCCGAAGTTCGCGGACCCGACGGTCAGCAGCTGCGGCTTCGGGTTCTGCGCGGCGAGGATGCGCATGCGCTGGGCGAACAGCGGGTTGGCGTTGGCGATGGTGAACGAGTCGACCTTCTTGGACAGGCTGTTGCCGTTCTTCACCGGCGTCGTGTCGGCGGTGAGCGTGGTGGTTTTGCTGGCGTCGGTGTCGACGATGAGCTTGGCGACGTTCTTCAGCGTGGAGCCGGCCGTCTTGCCGGCGAGTTCGCCGAGGTTCACGGCGTCGGACGTGTTGCCGTTCGCGTCGAACGCCTGCACGTTCAGCGCGGCGAGGCTGTAGACGCCGTCGCCGGGAGCGAACGTGAACACGCCGTTGGCGTCCGGGTTGGCGACGATGCCCTTGTCGGCGGGAATCTGCGCGCACTTCTTGGCGTCGCCCTGCTCCTGCGCGGTGGCGCAGGCGGTCGTGCCGTCGAGGCTGTACCAGCCGGACACCTGCACCTGGGAGGCGCCGGCGGCCGTGATCTTCACGGACCAGCCGTCACCGTTCACCAGATTGTAGGTGACGTCCTGATCCTGGCCGTTCGCGTCCTTCTCCTTGAACGTGGCGGCGTAGGCGGAACCGTCGAGCGTGACGGCGCTCGGCGCGGCCACGCTTGCGGCGGCGCCGGAACCGGTGTTGCCGTTGTTGGTGCCGTCGCCGGTGCCGGTGCCGTCGTTGCCGCCGGCGTTCGTGCCGTCGGAACCGTTCTGCGCGCCGTCGCCGGCGTTCGTGCCGTTCTGCGTATTGCCGTCGCCGGTGCCGGTGCCGTTCGCGTCGGTGCTGCCGGCGTCGCCGGTGTTCGTGCCGTCGGCCGGCGTCTGGGACGTGGTGGCGTCGCCGCTCGTGCTCGCCGGGTTCGCGTAGGCGACGACGGCGTTCGTGCTGGCGATCATCGCGATGGACACGACGCCGCCGAGCAACGCCTTCCACAGCGTGCTACTGGCCTTCTTGGGGCCGGTGGATTGTTCGGTATTCGGATTCATCACTTGTTCTTCCCTCCACGTACCAGAATGGTGCGGGATTCATCATCGTCTTCGGTCGTGTGCTGGTCGGTCTTGCGGAACTGCATGAGCGAGGTCTCCCCCTCGTCGGCGAGTTCGGCGGCCGACGCCATGGCGACCGGGATCTCCACGAAATGATCGTCTAGGTTCGGCGCGTCGAGCTTGGCGCGTGAGCCGAGCACGGTGGATTCGCCGTCGTCCGCGATCGGGGACGGCTTGTCGGCCTGGGACTTGGACTTGGGCGCGGACTTGCCGCGCGTCTTGCCGGACTTGCCGGCGGGCTTGGCCGTATCGCCGTGCGCGTGCTTGCCGGACGCGGCGGAGGCGGCCTGCGGGGCGACCTTCGCGCCCGCGCCGGCGCGCGTCTCGTCGTGCGGCTCCTGCGATTCGCGCGTCTCGCCCGGGTTCGTCGGGAACGAGCCGGAGCCGGTGCCGGTGACCGGACGGAATTCGATGTCGCTGGAACCGGTGCCGGTGCCGGTGCCGGTCGAGCCGGTGCCGGTGCTGCCGTCGGACGCGGAGCCGCGCTTCGCGCCACGCTTGCCGATACGCGCGAACTCGTCGGCGTGCTGCCACTGGCCGCGGCGCACGTGCCGGAGGTCCGCGATCTCGCGGGCCGCGGTGCGGCCGCTCAGCGCGTCACGCACGGCGCGGATGTCGAACACGCGGTACAGCACGACCGCGACGACCGCCAGCACGATGGCCAGCGCGAGGAAGACGACCGCTAGGGTCCTGAAGGTATCGGCGTTCACTTGGCATCCCCCTTGATATCGACGAAGGCGTTGTTGATCGCTTCGATCGTGGGTTGATAGGCCTCGACGGCCTCCTGCTTGGACTTGTCCTGCGCGTCGGTGGTGGGCTCGACCTTGCCGGCCAGATCGTTGGCCTTGCGGGCCAGATCGGCCATGTCGCGCTGTCCGATGCCGTCGGCGCGGAACTTGCGCGGGTAGACGCGCAGCGCGTCGAGCGCGAGGTTCGAGGCCTCGAGACGGATCACGTCGTTGTTCTCCTGGTCGGCGGAGTCGACGAGATCCTTGAGCTTGTTGAAGTACGGCTTGTACTTGCCGCCGTCGTTGCCCTCGTTGATGAGCGGCACGATCTGCGTGTTGAAGTCGGCGATGTCGGCGTACATCTGCGCGACGGACGCGTTCCTGTAGCCCTTGTCGCCGGCAGCGTTGTGCATCCACTGCGAGGCGGCGCGGATGCGCGCGTAGCGCAGCGGATCGGTGTCGGACGAGGCGCCGGCGGACTTGATGCGCGAGCCGGAGTAGTAGTACCAGTACATGCGGCCGGTCGCGTAGCTCAGGTCGGCCCACGCGTTCTCGTCCTTCGTGAGGTCGGAGGCGTGCGTGGTGATCGCCGTGTTGTACGTGCGCTCCTCCTTGTCGGAGAAGCTGCCGTCGGCCGTGTAGCGGGCGATGAGCTTCTTGTACGGCTCGGTGCTGTCCGGCTTGATGTCGATTGCCTTGAGGTAGGCGTCCTGCGAGGCGGTGTCGTCGGAGTTCTGCGCGCCCTGCGCCATCCAGTAGTCGTAGTCGGTGTTCTGCGCGTGGTTGGCGAGCAGCAGCATGCCGCCGGAGAGCGCGAGGCACACGACCGAGGCGATCGCCGTGCCGAGGAAGCCGCGCCACTTGGTGAGCAGCGCGTTGCGGTGGGCGGTGTCCTCCTCGGTGTAGTGGCGCAGCGCGTACGCGAACTCGGCGCACGAGTCGTAGCGCTCGTTCGGATCCTTGCGCGTCGCCTTCGCGATCACGCGCTCCAGGCCCTCGCTCAGTTCCGGACGGATCTGGCGGATCGGCACGATGCCGTTCTTGCGCGGGTGCGAGCCGGTGAGCAGGTAGAACAGGGTCGCGCCGAGCGCGTAGATGTCGGTGCGCTGGTCGACGACGCCGTTCTCGTCGAACTGTTCGGGGGCGCCGAAGCCCGGCGTGCCGAGCTGGCGGTTGTCGCCGATGAGCGGACGCTCGCCCTTGCCGATCTCCAGCGCGATGCCGAAGTCGATGAGCTTGACGGAACCATCGGGCGTGAGCATCACGTTCGACGGCTTCATGTCGCGGAACACGACCGGCGGCTTGCGGCGGTGCAGGTAGTCGAGCACGTCGCACAGCTGGATGCCCCAGTCGACGACGTCCTCCTCCTTCTGCGGCCCCTCCTTCTTGAGCAGGCTCGACAGCGTCTGGCCTTCGACGAAGTCCATGACGACGAACAGCGAGCCCTTCTCCTCGATCAGGTCGACGATGCGCGGGATCGCCGGATGATCGAAACGCTTGATCATGTTCGCCTCGACCGTGAGGCTCTTGATCACCAGATCACGCTGGACGGGGTCGGAGACGTTCCTGATCTCCTTGATTGCCCACTGCTTGTTCAGCGACGAATCCAACGCCAGATAGACGGTCGACATGCCGCCCTTGCCGATCTGCGTCAGGATGCGGTAGCGCTTGCCGACAAGCGTGTTTTCAGCCACCATACGCGCGGCCCCTTCTCAACTTCTCATCTCTAAGTTGCTCGGTCTCCATATGCCTTCACGCCTTCGGCGGCGAGTACGAACAACATCCACGCATACCTCCGGCGACACTGAAGCCAACACTACCCCGGAAAACCGACAAATACGAGGGGCGTAAACGATTACGGACGGCCGCGGTGTCGTTTATGCGACATTCCGTAACACAACGGACCGTCTCGCGTAACGAAACGGGCCGAACCTTCGGACGATCTGTGGACCACCTCGGCCGGTCCGCGGACGGCCCGCCCGGCCCCGCGGACCACCCTCCGGCGCTACGCGCCACCTCCCGCCAGCGGGAGGAAACACCGCCCCCGCCGGCGGGGGCTGTCGGCGAAGCCGACTGGGGGTGGTCCACCACGGCACATAACGAAACAGGCCGGCCCCTCGGACGGTCCGCACCCGCGGACCACCCTCCGGCGCATAACGGAACGGGCCGGGCGGCACATGTGTTGCATGTGCCGCCCGGCCCGTGGGCGGGTTCTCTTATCCGATTCCTATAGGCCCTATATATAAGGACCTATATATAGGACTCGGTTACGAAGACCCGCTCTCAGACGATGGCGGTCGGATCGTCGTCGGCGCCGTTCGCGCCGTCGCCGTCCGCACCGTCGTCACCGGGGAGCTTCAGGTCCGGCAGGTCGACGGAGCCCGAGGCGTCCGCGTCGCCGCCGAAGTCGGCGGAGCCACCCTGATCGTTCAGGAAGTCGTCCGGGTTGAAGTCCTCGCCGAGCTTCAGGTCGCCGAAGTCGATGTTGGAGAAGTCCACATCGTTCATGTCGCCGTCGGTGAAGTCGAGGCCCTCGCCGTCCGCGTCGCCGCCCAGACCGAAGTTCGGGTAGATGGTGTCGCGGATCGCCTTGTCCGGCTCGACCACCGCGTTGCGGTAGCGGGCCAGGCCGGTGCCGGCCGGGATGAGCTTACCGATGATGACGTTCTCCTTGAGGCCCTTCAGGTCGTCGACCTTCTGGTTCAGGGCGGCGTCGGTGAGCACGCGGGTCGTCTCCTGGAAGGAGGCGGCGGACAGCCACGAATCGGTGGCCAGCGAGGCCTTCGTGATGCCCATGAGCTCCGGACGGCCGGAAGCCGGCTTCTTGCCCGCCTGCACGGCGGCCTTGTTGACCTCGCGGAAGCGCTGCTGGTCGACCAGCTCGCCGGGCAGCAGATCCGTCTCGCCGGAGTCGATCACGGTGATGCGACGGCTCATCTGGTGGACGATGACCTCGATGTGCTTGTCGTGGATGTCCACGCCCTGGGAGCGGTACACATTGTGCACCTCCTCCACGATGTTCATCTGGGCGGCGCGCTTGTTGAGGATACGCAGGATCTTCTTCGGATCGACGGAACCCTCGATGAGCTGCGTGCCGGTGGCGACGTGCTCGCCGTCCTTCACCAGCAGCGGGACGCGGCGCGACACGTTGTACGTGATCGGCTTGATCTCGCCGTCCTCGACCGGGGCGCCGGAGTCGGCGTCCGGGGTGAGGATGACCTGGCGGCCGCGGTCGCCGTCCACCACCTTGATGGTGCCGGCGAACTCGGCGATCGGGGACTCGCCCTTCGGCGTACGGGCTTCGAACAACTCGGTGACACGCGGCAGACCCTGCGTGATATCGGAGGCCGAGGCGACACCGCCGGAGTGGAAGGAACGCAGCGTCAGCTGGGTACCAGGCTCGCCGATGGACTGGGCCGCGACGATGCCGACGGTCTCGCCGACGTCGACCAGCTTGTTGGTGGCCATCGACCAGCCGTAGCACTTCGCGCACACGCCGCGCTTGGAGGCGCAGGAGAGCACGGAACGGCACTTGACGAACTCGACGCCGTGGGCGACGAGGTCGTTGAGCACGTCCATCGACAGGGCGTCGTCGCGCTTGTACAGCACGGTCTTGCCGTCGGCCGGGTCGATGACGTCGGCCGCGAGCAGACGGGAGTACGGGCCGCCGTCCGCGTTCTTGACGAGCACGAGGTTGCCGTCGGCATCGCGGTCGGCCACGCGGATGTCGATGCCCTGCTTGGTGCCGCAGTCCTCCTCGCGCACGATCACGTCCTGGGAGACGTCGACCAGACGACGGGTCAGGTAGCCCGACTCGGCGGTACGCAGTGCGGTATCGGCCAGACCCTTACGCGCGCCGTGCTGGGAGATGAAGTACTCCAGCACGGACAGGCCGTCGCGGTAGTTGGACTTCACCGGACGGGGGATGATCTCGCCCTTCGGGTTGGCCACGAGGCCACGCATACCAGCGATCTGGTTGATCTGCATCATGTTGCCTCGCGCGCCCGACTGGACGATGATGGCGAGGTTATTGAGCGGATCGAAGTCGTGCTCGACGGCCTTCGACACCTCGGCGGTGCACTTCGTCCACAGGTCGATGAGCTCCTGACGGCGCTCCTCCTCGGTCAGAAGACCCATCTCGAAGTTGTCGTTGACCTGGGCGGCCTCGTCCTCGTACTTGGCGACGAGGGTGTTGCGCTCGCCCGGCTCGACGACGTCGGAGAACGCGAAGGACACGCCGGACCACGGCGCGCGGGTGAAGCCGAGATCCTTCAGGGCGTCCAGCGAGGCGGCCACCTGGGCGGTCGAGTAGCGGGTCGCGATGTCGTCAACGATCTTCGCCAGACGCTTCTTGCCGACCTGCTCGTTGACGAACGGGTAGTCGACCGGCAGGGTCTGGTTGAACAGCACACGGCCGTAGGACGTGGCGAACAGGGCGGTGCCGTCGTGGAAACGCTCCTCCTTGACGACGGTCTCGCCGTTCTGGGCGTCCGGATCGGCGACCTTGAGCTCGCCCGGCTCCCAGCCGGCGGGCAGCACGAAGTCGGCGGGCACGCGGATGAGCACCTTGGCCTGCATGTCGATCTCGTGCAGATCGAGCGCCATCTCGGCCTCGGCCAGCGAGGAGAACACGCGGCCCTGGCCCTTGACGCCCTCCACCACGGTGGACAGGTAGTACAGGCCGAGGATCATGTCCTGGCTCGGCATGGTCACGGTGTGGCCGTCGGCCGGCTTCAGGATGTTGTCGGAGGCCATCATCAGCGAGCGGGCCTCGGCCTGGGCTTCGGCGGACAGCGGCAGGTGGACTGCCATCTGGTCGCCGTCGAAGTCGGCGTTGAACGCGGCGCAGGCGAGCGGCGGCAGGTGGATGGCCTTGCCTTCGACCAGGATCGGCTCGAACGCCTGGATGCCCAGACGGTGCAGCGTAGGCGCACGGTTGAGGAGCACCGGATGCTCGGAGATGACCTCCTCGAGCACGCCGTACACCTCGGTGTCGCCACGGTCGACCATGCGCTTCGCGCTCTTCATGTTCTGCGCGTAGTTCATGTCGACGAGACGCTTGATGACGAACGGCTTGAACAGCTCGAGCGCCATCGGCTTCGGCAGACCGCACTGGTGCATGCGCAGCGACGGGCCGACGACGATCACGGAACGACCGGAGTAGTCGACGCGCTTACCGAGCAGGTTCTGGCGGAAGCGGCCCTGCTTGCCCTTGAGCATGTCGGACAGGGACTTGAGCGGGCGGTTCGAGGCGCCGGTGACCGGACGGCCGCGACGACCGTTGTCGAACAGGGAGTCGACGGCCTCCTGGAGCATGCGCTTCTCGTTGTTGAGCATGATCTCCGGGGCGCCGAGCTCGATGAGGCGCTTGAGACGGTTGTTGCGGTTGATGACGCGACGGTACAGGTCGTTGAGGTCGGAGGTCGCGAAGCGGCCGCCGTCCAGCTGGACCATCGGGCGCAGGTCCGGCGGGATGACCGGGATCACGTCGAGCACCATGGCCTCCGGCTTGTTGCCGGTGGCCAGGAACGCGTTGACGACCTTGAGGCGCTTCAGGGCCTTGGTCTTGCGCTGCTCGGACGCGTCCTTGATCTCCTCGCGCAGCTCGGCGGCGATGGCCTCGAGGTCGAGGGACTGCAGGCGCTTCTTGACCGCCTCGGCGCCCATGGAGCCCTCGAAGTAGTCCTCGTAGCGGTCCTGCATCTCGCGCCACAGGTCCACGTCGTCGATGATGTCGCCGGGCTTAAGCTTCTTGAACTTGTCGAACACGGCGTTCAGACGCGCGATCTGGTCGTCGTAGCGCTGGCGGATGGCCGCCATGTCGCGCTCGGCGCCGTTGCGCAGCTTGGCCTTCGCGGCGCCCTTGGCCTCGCCGGCCTCCTCGAGCTCGTGCAGATCGGCCTCGACCTTCTTGGCACGGTCCTCGATCTCGACGTCGCGGCGCTTCTCAAAGTTCGCGATCTCGTGGTCGAACTCGTCCTGCAGGTCCGGCAGATCCTGATGACGCTGCTCCTCGTTCACGGCGGTGACCATGTAGGAGGCGAAGTAGATGACCTTCTCCAGGTCCTTCGGGGTCACGTTGAGCATGTAGCCCAGACGGGACGGGACGCCCTTGAAGAACCAGATGTGGGTGACGGGGGCGGCCAGCTCGATGTGGCCCATGCGCTCACGACGGACGCGGGAGCGGGTGACCTCCACGCCGCATCGCTCGCACACGATGCCCTTGAAGCGCACGCGCTTGTACTTGCCGCAGGCGCATTCCCAGTCGCGGGTCGGACCGAAGATCTGCTCGCCGAACAGACCGTCCTTCTCCGGCTTCAGGGTGCGGTAGTTGATGGTTTCGGGCTTCTTGACCTCGCCGTGGCTCCAGCCGCGAATGTCGTCCGCGGTGGCCAGGCCGATGCGAAGCTTGTCGAATGCGTTGACGTCCAGCACTGTTGTTTTCGTCCTTACTTACGCTTGCTTACTGTTCTCGGTTGCTTGCTCGGGGCGGTGCCCGCCGGTCCGTTGCCGGCGGACACCGTCACTGTCGATGCATGATGCGTGTGGCCTGAGCTCACTGGTACTCGGGCTGCGCGGCGGCCTGGTCTTCCTTCGCGGCCGCGTCGGGGCGGGCGCCGATGTTGAAGCCGAGGTCGTCGGAGGAACCGGCCGGATCGTCGTCCTCGTCCTTCATGTCGATGGCCTGGCCTTCGGCGTTCAGGACCTCGACGTTCAGGGACAGGGACTGCATTTCCTTGAGGAGCACCTTGAAGGATTCGGGGATGCCCGCCGGCGGCAGGTTCTCGCCCTTGACGATCGCGCCGTAGACGCGCACGCGGCCGTCCACGTCGTCGGACTTGGTGGTCATCATCTCGTGCAGCGTGTACGCGGCGCCGTAGGCCTCAAGGGCCCACACCTCCATCTCGCCGAAGCGCTGGCCGCCGAACTGCGCCTTGCCGCCCAGCGGCTGCTGGGTGATCATCGAGTACGGGCCGGTGGAACGGGCGTGGATCTTGTCGTCGACCAAGTGGTGGAGCTTGAGCATGTACATGTAGCCCACGGAGATCGGACGCGCGAACGGCTCGCCGGTGCGGCCGTCGAACAGCGTGGCCTTGCCGTCCGGGCCGACCAGACGGTCGCCGTCGCGGTTCGGCAGCGTGGTGGACAGCAGGCCCTTGAGCACGTCCGGCTTGACGCCGTCGAACACCGGGGTCGCGACCGGAGTGCCCGGCTCGGCCTTCTCGGCACCGGCGGGCACGAGCTTCTTCCACTCGGCCTCCATGTTCGGGTCGAGGGAGATGTCCCAGCCGGAGTGCGCGATCCAGCCGAGGTGCAGTTCGAGCACCTGGCCGAGGTTCATTCGGGACGGCACGCCGAGCGGGTTGAGCATGATGTCGACCGGGGTGCCGTCGGCGAGGAACGGCATGTCCTCCTCGGGCAGGATGCGGGAGATGCAGCCCTTGTTGCCGTGGCGGCCGGAGAGCTTGTCGCCCACCGTGATCTTGCGGTGCTGGGCGATGTAGACGCGGATCATCTGGTTCACGCCGTTGGGCAGCTCGTCGCCGTCCTCCTCGGCATCCTCGCGGGTGATCTCCTTGACGCCGATGACGGTGCCGGTCTCGCCGTGGGGCACACGCAGCGAGGTGTCGCGCACCTCGCGGGACTTCTCACCGAAGATGGCGCGCAGCAGGCGCTCCTCCGGGGTCAGCTCGGTCTCGCCCTTCGGCGTGACCTTGCCGACGAGGATGTCGCCGGCCTCGACCTCGGCGCCGATGCGGATGATGCCGCGCTCGTCGAGGTTCGCGACCGCGTCCTCGCCGACGTTCGGCAGGTCGCGGGTGATCTCCTCGGCGCCCAGCTTGGTCTCGCGGGCGTCGATCTCGTACTCCTCGATGTGGATGGAGGAGAGCGTGTCGTCCTGGACGAGACGCTGGGAGATGATCACGGCGTCCTCGTAGTTGTAGCCGTTCCACGGCATGAACGCGATGAGCAGGTTCTTGCCGAGGGCCAGCTCGCCCTTCTCGATCGCCGGGCCGTCGGCCATCACGGTGCCGGCCTCGACGCGCTCGCCGTCGTGGACGATCGGGCGCTGGTTGTAGCAGGTGGTCTGGTTGGAACGCTGGAACTTGGCCAGCTTGTAGGAGCTGGTCGTGCCGTCGTCGTTCATCACGCGAATCATGTCGGCGGAGACGTAGGTGACCACGCCGTCCTTCTCGGACTTGATGACGTCGCCGGAATCGTTGGCGGCGCGCCATTCGGAGCCGGTGCCGACGAGCGGACGCTCGGATTCGATCAGCGGGACGGCCTGGCGCTGCATGTTGGTGCCCATGAGCGCTCGGTGGCCCTCGTCGTGCTCGAGGAACGGGATCAGCGAGGCGCCGAGGGAGACCATCTGGCGCGGGGAGACGTCCATGTAGTCGACCTGGCTGACGGGCACATCGACCGCCTCCTCCTCGCCGACTCGGGCGAGGGCCTCGGACTTGACGAAGTTGCCGTTCTCGTCGAGCTCCTGGTTGGCCTGGGCGATCGTGTGGTCGAGATCGCGGTCGGCGGTCATGTACTCGACCTCGTCGGTCACATGGCCGTCGACGACCTTGCGGTACGGGGTCTCGATGAAGCCGAACGGGTTGACGCGGCCGAAGGTCGCCAGCGAGCCGATGAGGCCGATGTTCGGGCCTTCAGGGGACTCGATCGGGCACATGCGGCCGAAGTGGGACGGGTGCACGTCACGCACCTCCATGGAGGCGCGGTCGCGGGACAGGCCGCCGGGGCCCAGCGCGGAGAGACGACGCTTGTTCGTCACGCCGGACAGCGGGTTGTTCTGGTCCATGAACTGCGACAGCTGGGAGGTGCCGAAGAACTCCTTGATGGTGGCGTTCACCGGACGGATGTTGATCAGGGACTGCGGGGTGATCGCCTCGGCGTCCTGCGTGGTCATGCGTTCACGCACGACGCGCTCCATGCGGGACAGACCGGTGCGCAGCTGGTTCTGGATCAGCTCGCCGACCTGGCGGATACGGCGGTTGCCGAAGTGGTCGATGTCGTCGACGTCGACGCGCAGATCCACGTCCTGGCCGTCGCGCTTGCCCGGGAAGGTATCCTTGCCGTCATGCAGCGTGCACAGGTACTTGATCGTCGCGATGATGTCCTCGCGGTGCAGGGAACGGTCGTTGACCTCGTTCTCCAGACCCAGCTTGCGGTCGATCTTGTAGCGGCCGACGCGGGCCAGATCGTAGCGCTTCGTGTTGAAGTAGAAGGACTCGAGCAGGTTCTTGCCGGCGTCCGGGGTCGGGGTGTCGGCCGGACGGATCTTGCGGTACAGGTCGACGAGGGCCTCGTCCTGGGTCTGGAGGGTCTCCTTCTCCAGGGCGTCGAGCACCAGCGGGTAGTCCTTGAACGCCTCGCGGATCTCCGGCTTGGTCATGCCGATGGCCATGAGGAACACGATCGCGGACTGCTTGCGCTTGCGGTCCACGCGCACCTGCGGCTGGTCCTTCTTGTCGATCTCGAACTCAAGCCACGCGCCGCGCGACGGGATGATCTTCGCGCCGAAGACCTCCTTGTCGGAGGTGCGGTCCTGCTGGCGGTCGAAGTAGACGCCCGGGGAACGCACGAGCTGGGAGACGATGACGCGCTCGGTGCCGCCGATGATGAACGTGCCGTGCGCGGTCTGCAGCGGGAAGTCGCCCATGAACACGGTCTGGGACTTGATCTCGCCGGTCTCGCCGTTCTCGAACTCGGCGTTCACGTACAGCGGGGCGGAGTAGGTGTAGTCCTTCTCCTTGCACTCCTGGACCGTGTGACGCGGCTCCTCGAAGTACGGGTCGGAGAAGGTCAGGGACATGGTCTGCGCGAAGTTCTCGATCGGGGAGATCTCGTTGAAGACCTCGTCGAGGCCGGAGACGTGCGGCGTGGTGACCGTGCCGTTCTCCTCATCCTTCGCAACGCGCGCCTTCCAGCGGTCGTTGCCGATCAGCCAGTCGAAGCTGTCGGTCTGCACGCCCAGCAGGTAGGGCACGTCGATGGGTTCCTTGATGGAACCGAAGTTCACGCGGTCCGACGCCTTGTGCAGGTCGATGTCGTGCTGGTCGGCGCGTGCGGTGATGGTGGTGGTGTTCGTCGTAGCTTCAGTAGCCAATGGACGTTCCTTATCGCTCGCTATGTGTTCGTTTTCCCCGTGAAGCAAGCATGGCCACCATATGCCTATGCGAGCTTCGTCGTGTGGAGGCATGCCCGCAATATGACACACCATATGCAAATTACAAACAATAGCGGTATGTAAGGACTTTCACTGCACTTCGATATTGACCTTCTCACTGGTCACTTTCGGCGCGTTCTTGAGGCTCAGCTGCGCGGTGTACGCACCCCGCTCCACCTTCGGCAGATCGTCCTGGTTCTCCACGCACTCCGACCCCGTGCGGTTCGCCCCCCAGGTGAGCGTCTGCACGTCCTTGTCGCCCTTCGCCATGAGCAGCATCCTCGCGTCCACCGGGCAGGAGTCGGACGTCCACACGGTCTGCCCGTTCGACGTGATCGTGAGCACACGCCCCGAGTCGGACGCGTCGATCAGGCACGAATCCGCGCCCTCATGCGCAATCGTCGCGACGAACTCCATCGAGCCGCCGACCGGCACGGTCGCGGCCTGCGCGGTGAGCGTCAGACGCGTGTCCTTCGCGGAACAGTCCTTCACGCCGGTGCTGCGGTGCGGCGTGGGCGCGGTGTCGCGCTCCAGCGAGGAGCGGTTCACGGAACCGTACGTCGCACGCCACACCGCGCCGACGCCGCGCGAGACGCTGTACCCGCAGAACACGAGCAGCGCGAGCGCCAGCAGCAGCGCGATGCCGACGACGATGCGGCGGCGACGGTAGATCGCCCGCTGTCGTTTGCTCAACTTGCGCTTCGTTCCGCCCATGACATCCCTTCGCACGATGATCGACTGTGGTGAGTTGACGTCCGACGCGCCGATTCCGACGCGCCGCGATGATTTCAGTGTACGAACCCGTCTCCCCGAACATTCACCCCAGTGGCAGCCTGATCGCGCCGCCCGGAAGCATCTCGATGAGACCGTCCTCGTCAAGACTCGCCACGCACCGGTCGAGCTGCGCGCGATCCCTCCACAGCGCCTCGACGCTCGCGCGTTCCAGCACGGTGCCGCCGCTGCCGAACGCGCCACCACCGGCCGCACCGTCGCCGGCCGCACCGTCGCCGGACAGAACACCGCCGGCCACACCACTCCCATCAGGCGCGGCCGCCGCCCGGCGCAACGCGTCGAGGACGATGCCGCGCACCTGACGGTCCGTGCCTTGGAACCGCTGCCTCGGCCGCGTGCGCCGCTCCCCCAATCCGGGGCGGCCGGCGGCGAGAAACGCACAATCGTCGCGTACCGGGCAGTGGTCGCACAACGGATTCTTCGCCGTGCACACCACGGCACCCAACTCCATCACCGACTGGTTCCACGTCACGGAGGCGATGCGCGAGACATCATGTGGAACACCGCGTGAAACGTCACGTGAAACATCACCGGAATCCCGTGGAACATCATGTGAAACATTGCAAGGGGCATCGGCAGCGACGTCATCGCCGACGTCATCGCGCGGCAGGACGCCGCCGGCGAGCGCGCGTTCCGCAGCGCTCGCCGCGCCGCCGCGCGACTCCTCCCCCGCGAACACGCGCGATAGGACGCGACGGACGTTCGTGTCGACGACGGCGATCCTCTCGCCGTACGCGAAACTCATCACCGCGCTCGCCGTATAGTCGCCGACGCCGGGAAGCGCGACCAGCGCGTCGTACGTGCGCGGCAGCTCGTCGCCGTACTCTGCGGCGACGACGCGCGCGCACTCCTGCAGCCGCAGCGCGCGACGCGGATATCCGAGACGTCCCCACATCGCGATCACGTCGGATTTCGGTGCGGCGGCGAGCGCGGCCGCGTCCGGCCACCTCGTCATCCACGCGGTCCAGTACGGCACGACGCGACTCATCTGCGTCTGCTGGCTCATCACTTCGGACACGAGCACTCCCCACGGCGTCGCGCGACCGAACCGCCACGGCAGGTCGCGAGCGTTCGCCTCCCACCATGCGGCGAGGCGCAGGCGCACGCGGGACGCGCGGACGACGGCGGCGCGATCGGTATCGCTGCCGTCGGCGTGCGCGCCGGAGCGGACGGTGTAGGAGAGGCTGGTGCGGGGATTCGGGGTGTCGGTCATCGTCCATATTCTTAGCAGCTATGACGAACGAAGCAAACCAGACGCCGGAGGCCGGCAATCCGGAAGACAAAGTCGAGAAGATGTTCGAATACGGCTACCGCAAGTCGAACTACGGACCGGACGAGCTCGTGACCGACGCGCACGGCAATCCGATCTCCGTGGTCGACGCGATGCTCACCGCCGAGAAGGCGGCCGAGGCGGAGACCGTCACCCCGCACCTGTGCTACTACTCGCCGCGCATCCCCGGCAACACCGGTTCGGCGATCCGCCTGTGCGCGGTGACCGGCACGATCCTGCACCTGGTGGAACCGCTCGGTTTCAACCTGCGTGACACGAAGCTGCGCCGCGCGGGACTCGACTATCACGATATGGCGCACGTGGTATTGCACCCGAACTTCGAGAACCTCGTCGAATCGATGCCGAACTCGCGCATCATCGCGTTCACCGCGCACGCCACGAAGCTGTACACGGAGATCGAGTACAAGCCGACCGACATCCTGCTGTTCGGGCCGGAACCGGGCAACATCCCCGACCCGATGGACATCATGGCCGGCCCGCATGTGGCGGAGCAGGTCCGTCTGCCGATGCGCCCGTCGCTGCGGTCCCTCAACCTCACGAACTGCGCGTCGATCGCCATCTACGAGGCATGGCGCCAGCTGAACTTCGCCGGCGGACGGTAGGTGCCGCTGAGGCGCTGAGGTGCCGGGGCGCCGCTGAGGCGCCGGGGCGGCAGAGCGGCAGGCGGCAGGACGGCAGGGCGCGGCGCGGCAGGGCGGCAGGGCGCGGCGCGGAACCATGCCGGGCAATAGGAAAAGACCCAGGAATCCGGTTGCCCGGCAACAGGCCGTGCCGGACAACCAGGGATTGCCCCATTCAGGCGTTACCCGGCAAACACCCCTGCCACACAACCGGAAAATACCCCATTCAGGCATTGCCCGGCAAACAACACTGCCGGCCAACCGGGGATTGCCCCATTCAGGCGTTACCCGGCAGACAACCCTGCCACACAACCGGGAATCACCCCATCCAGGCACTGCCCGGCAACAGGCCGTGCCGGACAACCGGGGATTGCCCCATTCAGGCACTGGCCGGCAGACAACCCTGCCAGACAACCAGGAATCACCCCATTCAGGTGTTACCCGGCAGACAACCCTGCCGGACAACCAGGAATCACCCCATCCAAGCATTGCCCGGCAAACAACCCTGCCGGACAACCAGGAATCACCCCATTCAGGTGTTACCCGGCAGACAACCCTGCCGGACAACCAGGAATCACCCCATCCAAGCATTGCCCGGCAAACAACCCTGCCGGACAACCAGGAATCACCCCATTCAGGTGTTACCCGGCAGACAACCCTGCCGGACAACCGGGAATCACCCCGTTGAGGGCGAAGACGGCATATCGCGTATGCTGGAAATGGACAACATGCCGGACAGTGGGGTTTGGCTGTTGCGGTACGCCACGAACACGTCGAGGGAGACGGGAGACGGTTATGGACGGGGCACCCTGGCAGCGAACGCAGGCCGGCGAGACGCGGATGCGTCACGAGCCGGCGTCACGAACGGCATCGGCGTCACGCACGGCATCGGTGTCACGCACGGTGATGGCGATGCTGGCGGCCGTCATCATGGCTGCGGCGATGATGATCCTGCCGACAATCGCGCAGGCATCCGGACCGTTGTCGATGCGCATGATCGGCAACATCGATTTCCGGAACTACGAGAGCATCTATATCAGTCAGATGTCCGAGGACGGTTCCGTCGCCATCATCTCCGCCTCGACTTTCAATAGCGACCCCGGCACGGTCTTCATGGTGACGCCGCGGAACGCGTCGATCACCCCGTTGGACGGCCTGTCGAAAGACAACGCCCAGATAATCATCTCGGATGATGCCCAATATGTCTTCTACACCAGCGACGACCATTCGGTGACCATGATGAACGTCGCCTCGAAGCAAACCACCACGCTGCACGATCTGGACTATGATTCGCAGTACTTCTCCGACGACTCCGACGACTCTGCGGACAGCTCGAACGACTCGACCGATGACTCGACCGATTCCGATCACAATCCGTACCCGTACGCCGCGAACGGCGACAGTCTGGTCGTCGGCTACGCGAACGGCTTCTACAACACGTACGACATCGCGCAACAACGGCTGATCTCCACGGTGGATGTCGGCGATGCCGACGACGTGACCGTGGATCCCGATCTGTCGAAGATATACGCGATTCATCTCAAAACGATCGCCACCCCCGGCACGCTGAAGATCTACGATCTGGACAGCGGCATCTCGTCCGACTCGAAGAGCGTCGCCATCCCGCAGGATTCCCTGCCCTCCTCGCATGGCTCGTCAAGCCGAGTGACCCCGATGCTGTACGGCCTATACGGACATAGCCTCCTGATGGCGGTATACGTCACTGATGACCGCGTCGTTTCCGACGATTCGGCCCGTCTGTACCATCTGGATCCGTCGACCGGCGACGTAGGAGCCTTCTCGAAGCACAGCAGCTCCGCAATCTCCGGAAGCATCGACGGCTACCTGCTGCTCGCCGAGAAGGACTCCGGCAACGCCTGGGACCCGCTCCACCCATTCGCCGACGGCGAACGAGGCAAGGTCACCGCACTCTCCGTCAAAGACATCGATACGGGAACGACCATACGCAGCATCACGAACCAGACCACCATATGGCGGATCCTGCAGGAGGGCTCCGACGCCAACGCCATGATGAAGCTGTCAAGGGACGGCAAATACCTGTTTCACGCCTCGTTCTCGGCGATGAAGCGCTCCACGCTCTCCGTCACCGACATGGCGTCCGGGAATACATCCGATGTGACGCTGCCGGAGAGCGACAACGTCAACATCGGCAACAAGGGCTTCAGCGCCATGGAGTTCAGCCTCGACAACAGTACGATGATCGCGGTGACCGACATGTCGGGCAAGGAATCCGGCTCCGGTGAACGACTGATGGTGTACGACACCGGCATCAGCGGCAATCCGTGGGAATGGTCGAAGATGAAGGGAATCCTGGTCACCATCGCACTGGGCGCCGTGGTGGCGCTCATCGTGGTGGTGGTCGTGGTAGCAAAGCGCATCAAGCGACGTCGCGGCAAGGGGAAGGAAGGTGCCGAAGCTCCTGCCGGAGCGCCATCCAAGGCACCGACACCGGCTGGAGCACCGGCAGGTGTGCCGGCGAGCGCACCGGCTGGGGCACCGGCAGGTGTGCCGGCTCCGATGCCGGTGCCGCGTTTCCTGCCTCCGGTACCGCAACCGCCGTCACCGGGGCCATTCGCTCCGGCTTCGGAGGCGCCGACGCAACTGGCCCCGGGAGCACCGGCACGGCCGATGCAACCGAGACCACCAGCACCGGCACCAGCACTAGCACCGGCACCACCGGTACCCACACAACAGGCACCCGCGCAATGGTCGGTGCCGCCATCCGCGCCGGTTCCTCAGGCCGCGCAACGACCCCGGTTCTGCGAACAATGCGGCGCACCGCTGACCGCGACCAGCATACGGTTCTGCACCAACTGCGGCCAGCCGCTGTGGCACCGACCCTCGCTCAGTTCTTGAACGAGTGGATCGGCGCGGGGATGCGGCCGCCACGGGTGACGAACGCCTCGCACGAGGTCTGGTTCACCGGGATGATCGGCGCGTAGCCCATCAGGCCGCCGAAGTTCGCCATCTCGCCGACGCCCTTGCCTTCGACCGGGATGACGCGCACGGCGGTGGTCTTCTGGTTGACCATGCCGATGGCCGCCTCGTCGGCGATGATGCCGGAGATCGTCGCGGCGGACGTGTCACCGGGGATCGCGATCATGTCGAGGCCGACCGAGCACACGCAGGTCATCGCCTCGAGCTTCTCGATGGTGAGGCACCCGTTGCCGGCCGCGTCGATCATGTTCTTGTCCTCGGAGACCGGGATGAATGCGCCGGACAGGCCGCCGACGTAGGAGGACGCCATGATGCCGCCCTTCTTCACCTGGTCGTTGAGCATCGCGAGCGCGGCGGTCGTGCCGGGCGCGCCCACCTGCTCGAGGCCGATCTTCTCCAGCACCTCGCCGACCGAATCGCCCACGGCCGGGGTCGGCGCGAGCGACAGGTCGATGATGCCGAACGGAACGCCCAATCGGCGCGAAGCCTCCTGCGCGACCAGCTGACCCACACGCGTGATCTTGAATGCGGTGCGTTTGATCGTCTCGCACAGGAACTCGAAGTCCTTGCCCTTCGCGGCATCCAGGGCGCGCGAGACGACGCCGGGGCCGGAGACGCCCACGTTGATGACCGCGTCGCCCTCGGTCACGCCGTGGAAGCCGCCCGCCATGAACGGGTTGTCGTCGGGCACGTTGCAGAACGCGACGAACTTCACGCAGCCGTAGGAGTCGATGTCCGCGGTGGCGTGCGCGATGTCCTTGACGATGTGGCCGAGCAGCTCGACCGCGTTCATGTCGATGCCGGTCTTCGTGGAGCCGACGTTCACGGACGAGCAGACCACCTCGGTTTCGGAGAGCGCCTGCGGCAGGGAGCGGATGAGCAGCTCCTCGGCCGGCGTCATCGCCTTCGAGACGAGCGCCGAGTAGCCGCCGATCAGGTTGACGCCGACCTGCTTAGCGGCGCGGTCGAGCGCGTGGGCGATCTTGACGAAGTCCTCGCTCGTCTTGCAGCAGCTCGCGCCGACGAGCGAGATCGGGGTGACGGTGATGCGCTTGTTGACGATCGGGATGCCGTAGTCGCGTTCGATGCCTTCGCCGGTGGAGACGAGGTCCTTCGCGTAGGTGGTGATTTTGCGGTAGATGTTGTCGCAGGTCTCGTCCACGTCGTCCGTGGCGCAGTCGAGCAGCGAGATGCCCATCGTGATGGTGCGCACGTCGAGCTTCTCCTGCTCGATCATCTGGTTGGTCTCGTGGACCTCCATGATATTCAGCATGGTGTGTTCCTTCCGTCCCGGTCCGTCGAGATCAGATGCGGTGCATCTTGGTGAAGATCTCCTCGCGCTGGCAGCGGATGCGCACGCCGATGTCGTCGCCGAGGTCCTCGAGGTTGCCGACCATGGCGCTGAACTCCTTGTCGGAGTTCGCGTAGTCGACGATCATCATCATGTTGAAGTAGCCGTCGATGATGGTCTGGGAGATGTCGAGCACGTTGACGTTGTGCTGCGACAGGTACGTGCACACGCGTGCGATGATGCCGACCGTATCCTGGCCGACGACGGTGATGATTGCCTTGTTCATGGCGCTCCCTGAATGGTTGATGTCCGTTGGTGTCCGATTGGTCTTGGGTCCGGTGCCGCCGGTCCGGTCTGGGGAGCGGCATGCGGATACGAAAAACGGGTGTTCACCAGTATAGGTGAACACCCGTTGGCGTATGGCGGAACGTCCACGGCCACAGCCGGCCACAGCCGGTCACAGCCGGCTCCAGCCGGCTACAGCCAATCGTGAGCCGATCACGTCCGCGGCCGGCTACGCGGCGAGGTTCTCGCCCTTCGCGCCGATTCCCACGCCGGCGGCCTCGTCGACCTCGACCGGGGTCAGTTCCGGTTCGCGGCCCGCGCGTTCCTTCAGCGTGAGCGAGAACGCGACCACGACCACGATGAGCGCGATGCCGAACAGGTAGCCGAAGCGGGAGCCGTCCACGAAGCCCTGCGCCGGGTTCGAACCGCCGCCGTCCGTATACCGGGTCTGGCCGAGGCCGAGCAGGCAGGTGGCGACGGCGGTGGAGATGGCGCCGCACACCTGCTGCATCGTGTTGAGAATCGTGCTGCCGTCGGCGGCCATGCGGCCCGGCAGCGCCTTGAGCGCGGCGGACTGCGTGGACTGCTGGATGAACGGGATGCCGACCATCACGATGATGTGCGCGGCGAGGAACAGCAGGACCGACGAGCCGACGCCGATCGCGTAGAACAGCGCGCCGCCGACCACGGTCAGCCCTGCGCCGATCCACACGAGACGGCGTGCGCCGTGGCGGTCGAACAGGCGGCCTGCCGCCAGCGTGCACAGCGCGTTGACGACGCCGCCGGGCAGCATGAGCAGGCCCGCGACGGTGGAGCTCAGGCCGAGACCGCGCTGCAGCTCCTGCGGCACGAGGTACATGAACGCGAGCGTGCAGGCGAACGAGCAGGAGACCATGATGGCCGGCGTGCGGAATGCGGCGATGCCGAGCGCGCGCAGGTCGAGCAGCGGCGTGGCGATGGCGAGCTGGCGATGCGCGTAGAACGCGAGCACGACGACGCCGACGACGAGCAGTCCGATGACGGCCGGCGAGAAGCCCATGTCGCTCACGAGGCTCACGCCGGCGACGAGGCAGCCGAAGCCGAGCGCGGAGGCGATGATGGAGATCACATCGACGGCCGGACGCGTGCGCTCGATCGGGGTGACGAAGAACAGCGCGGTGCAGACGAGCGCGACGGCGGCAATCACGGCGAACAGCGCGAAGATCGCACGCCAGGAGATCGCGCCGATGAGCGCGCCGGCGACGGTCGGTCCGATGACCGGCGCGAACATGATGACGAGACCGGCCACGCCGTTGGCGGCACCGATTTTCGACGGCGGGAACACACGCATGATGGCCGCGTACAGGGTGGGCAGCACGATGCCGGTGCTCACGCCCTGCACGATGCGGCCGGCGAGCAGCACGGGGAACGTGGTCGCCACGGTGCACACGAGCGCGCCGACGAGGAAGCAGGCAAGCGCGAACATAACGAGCGTCTTCGCCTTGATCCACTTGAGCAGGAAGCCGACGCACGGCAGCACGACGCCGATGGCGAGCATGTAGCCGACGACCATCCACTGCGCAGTGCCGGAGGAGACGGAGAATTCGTCCATCAGATTGGGGATGGCGATGTTCATCGACGTTTCGGACAGCATGCCGAGGAATACGGCGAAGTACAGGCCGAGCATGACGCGGTGCGGATGCGCGAAGCGCGGGGCGGGCGCGCCGCCGGGCACAGGGGTCGCGACCTCGTAGGAGATGTGGTCGAGATGCGGCTGGGCCGCCACGGAACCGGCGGAACCGGCGGAACCGGCGTTGGAATCATTGATGGTTGTCTGATCGGACAACGGAAAACCTCTTCTTGTCTGTATCGATGCGCCGCCGCCGGGCGATCCCCACGCACGCTTCGCCTCCGAGTGTTTCACGGGAAACACACGGGGACGGCATCATCGGCGGGAAGTCGAGCGCCCCTAACGTCCGGGCCCCGACGGCAACGAAAAACCGCATGCCCCATGGCGGAGAATGCGCCGGAGGCATGCGGTTATCAAGTCGAGATGTGACCGTAGTACGTTTTTCGTTTTTTCGTAAGCGGGCCGGGCGTGTCGCGCACGGCCTGAGACGGGTCTCTTCCCCGGTCCGCTGTGCGGACAGCCCCTAGGACCTACCGCTGCGGGGTGCCGGCCTTGGCGGCTGCCGGGCTGACGCCCCGTTCCCGCGTGGTCTCGCGCATCTTGGGGTTCTCCGGGCCTTCGTTCGGCGGCAGCTGGCACAGCCACTCCCCCACGAGACCGACGATCATGTCCGCGAGGCAGATCACGCCGGTCACCGCGCATTCCGTCACCGCCTGCGCGTAGAACTCGGCCTCCATATGCCCGATGGACGGGATGATCTGGCCGAAATACCATCCGGCGAGCGCCGCCCCCGCCAATGCCAGCGCCTTGGCGAGCACGAGCGTGTGGAACGCGAGCGTCGGGTTGACGAACGTGCGCGGCCGTTTGCGCGGGTCGGTGGTCGCGTACTTGTGCACGTTGATGGCGAGCACGAGCACGAGTATGCCGATGGCGACGAGCAGCGCCGCGACGAACCAGGGCGCGCCGATCAGCGTGAGCCCGTACCGTTCGCCCAGTACGGCGACGCCCGCCCCGGCGGCGAGTCCCAGCGCCAGTCCGATCGCCGGCTGCCACCACGGTGTCCTATGCGCCTTCATCCCGTGTCCTTCCGTTCGTTTTCCGTCCGTTGCCGATGCGACACATCGGCTCCCGCAATCACCGCGGTCACCGCAATCACCGTGATTCGCGTATACCCCGCAGCCCCGGACGCTCCGTCATTTCGCGCCGATGATCCAGTTGTCGCTGAGCATGCCGACCATGCCCGCGTCGGGGGCCATGGCGAGCAGGAACGAGACCGGGTCGCCATCGAACGTGGCGTTCGGGTCCATGTCCATCCACGGCGCGAGCACGGAGGCGTGGGTCTTGGCCGACGGCCACGGCACGCGGCAGTCCGGTTCGTCCGCGGTCACGTGCTCCATGTCGACGAGATCGAGGTCGATCGCGCCGTCGTGCGCGTGTTCGATGTCGCCGAGCGCGGCGATCAGGGCGCGTGCGCCGAGTTTCGTTTCGATCTGGATGACGGCGCTCATCGCGTCGGGTCCGTCGAAGCTGCTCACGTGGTAGAGCGGCGAGATGCCGTCGACCTGGGTGCCGGGCAGTCCGTCGATGGCGACGATCGCCTCGCGGAACAGGCGTTCCGCGTCGGTGGAGGTCGAGTCCATCGAGATGACGGCCTTGAGCGGCACCCTCGCGCCGTCCGCGAGATCGTCCGCGACACCATCTCCGACACCATCTCCGACACCATTCACGGAATCGTCCGAGGCATTGCCTCCGTCGGCGGATGCGTCCGCCGTCACGTCGGGTGTCCCATCGGACACCGCCTTGCCAGTGGCCTGCCCTGCTTGCATCCCACAGGATGAGGCCGCGTCGGGTGTCCTATCGGACACCGCCTTGCCAGTGGGGGAGCCGACGCCCGCGCCGTCCGGCAGCACACCGCCGCTCATCCAGTCGTGCGCGACGAGTTCGATCGGCGGCTCGTCGCCGTCCGCTTCGGCGAGCAGTCCTTCGGCGAGCTCATTCACCGGCCCGCCGTGCAGGCCGGGCAGGTCCGCGTGCGGATCGAGAGCCGCCCACGGCACGAGTACGAACGCCCGCTGCCATGCGCGTGGATGCGGCAGTGTCAGGTCGGGTGCGTCGGATTCGACGCCGTCGTAGTCGATGATGTCGAGGTCGAGCGTGCGGCTCGACCAGTGGGTTTCGCGCATGCGGCCGTGGTCGGCTTCGATGTGCTGGAGCGCGTCGAGCAGCGTGCGCGCGTCGAGCGTGGTCGTCGCCTCGACCACCGCGTTGAGGAAGTCGGGGGTATTGTCCGCCATGCCCCACGCGGCGGTACGGTAGAGCGGCGAGACGCCGGTGACCTGCGTGCCGTCGAGCGCGTCGATGCGGCGCACCGCGTCGCGCATCGTCGCCGCGACGTCGCCCTGGTTGCCGCCGAGCGCGATGACGACGCGACGCGACGCGGCCGCGCCGGACGTCGAGGCGTCGGTGCCGGCGGCATCGCGCGAACGTGTGATGCTCACGGCGACGTCGTCGAACGGCACGGTGATCGGCGCGTGCGGTTTGTGCACGGTCACATCGACCGTGCGAATCGGGTCGATGGCGAGCAGCTCGTCGGCGATGCGCTGCGCGAGCCGTTCGATGAGGTCGACGTGATCGCCTTCGATGACGGCGACGATCGCCTTGGCTGCGCGGCCGTAGTCGACGGTGTCGCCGAGCGCGTCGGAACGCCCCGCGGCGGAAAGGTCGAGGTGGAGGGTCGCGTCGACGACGAACGGCTGCGCGCGCTCGTGCTCGAAGTCGAGCACGCCGTGCGTCCCGTTCGCCCGCACGCCGGTCAAAGTGATCGTATCCATGTCCGTTCCTTCCGGGCCTTCCGTCTACTTCGCGTATTCACGCCACGTATTGCCTACGGCGACGGCGGCGCGGCTGCGTGCGACGTCGTGGACGCGCACCGCCCACGCGCCGTGTTCCGCGCACAGGGCGCTGAACGCGGCGGTGGCGTCGTCGCGCGCGTCCATCGTGACGTCCGTGAATCCCGCCTCGTCGAGGGTTGCGGTGACGAAGCGTTTGCGCGACTGTCCGATGAGCACCGGATAGCCGGTCGCGCGGAACCGGTCGAGTCCGGCGAGCAACGGCAGGTTGTGCGCGATGCCGGGCTTGGAGAATCCGAGACCCGGATCGATGATGATGCGTTCGGGGGCGACGCCGGCGGCGAGCACCGCGTCGACCTGACGCATGAGCTCGTCGTGCACGTCCTGCAGTACGCCGTGCTCGTAGTGCGAGGTGTCGGCGTCGGGGGCGCCGGTCTTGGAGCCGGCGAGCCAGCCGCGCCAATGCTGCACGATGTACAGGCAGTCGTGGTCGGCGACGACGTGCGGCAGTTCCGTGTCGAGCGTGCCGCCGGACACGTCGTTGATGATCTGCGCGCCGCCGTCGAGCGCCGCGGCGGCGACCGAGGCGCGCGTCGTGTCGATGGACAGCGTCGCGCCGGCCGGGATGAGCGCCTCGACCGCGCCGGTGATGCGCTTGAGCTCGTCCTCCTCGCTGACGCGCTTCGCGCCGGGACGCGTCGATTCGGCGCCGACGTCGATGATGTCCGCGCCGGCGGCCATCATCGCGCGGCCGTGGTCGGCTGCGGCGCGAGGGTCGAGCCAGAGTCCGCCGTCCGAGAACGAGTCCTCGGTGATGTTGAGCACGCCCATGACGAGCGTGCGATCCGTGTCATGCAATGCCTTGAGATTGGTTTCCGTATCGGTTGCCATGTGATTACCCCCTCAGTCCCGCATCCGCGGGACGGCTCCCCTCAAAGGGGGAGCATGACTCACTTCTCTTGCTCCCCCTTGAGGGGGAGCTGGCGGCCGCAGGCCGACTGAGGGGGTGTACCCCCTCCCCAAGCCGCCTACCTGCTCATGATCAGGCTCATGGCCTCGGCGCGGGTGGCGGGGTTGCGCAGCAGGCCCCGCACCGCGGACGTGACCGTGCGCGCCTCGGACTTCTTCACACCGCGCATCGACATGCACAGGTGCTCGCATTCGGTGACGACGATCACGCCGCGCGCGCCCGCGTATTCGACGAGCGCGTCGGCGATCTGCTGGGTGAGACGCTCCTGCACCTGCGGCCGGCGCGCATACACTTCGACGAGCCGGGCGAGCTTGCTCAACCCCATGACCCCGTCCTTGGCGGGGATGTACCCGACGTGGGCGACGCCGTGGAACGGCAGCAGATGATGCTCGCACACGGAATACAGTTCGATGTTCTTGACGAGCACGAGCTCGTCGGTGTCCACGTCGAAATGCTTCTCAAGCACCTGTTCGGGCGAGGCGGAGAGTCCCGCGAACAGTTCGCGGCCGGCGCGGGCGATGCGGTCCGGCGTTTCGACGAGGCCTTCGCGGTCCGGATCCTCGCCGATCGCCTGAAGGAACAGGCGCACGGCCTTGCGCACGCCCTCCTCGTCGTAGGCGGGACGGTCGCCGCCGCGCGTCTGGCCGGCGGCAACGTGGCCGCGCGGCGACTGCGGCAGTGAGACCTGCAGGACGGAACCGTCCTGCGCGGCGCGGGACTGCGCCTGCGCGGGGGCGCCGGGACCGCCATGGCCGGCATGGTGCGGACGGGACTGCACCATGCCCGGCTTACGGGAGACGTCGCCGGCGTTCCTCGCGTCGGCGTTCTCGCGGACCAGCGACGGCGAGTCCGGCAGGGAGATGTTCTGCGCGTGTCGTGCCATCGGTCACTCCCCCGGTTTCATGCCGACCGAACGCTTGAGCGATTCGGGGATCTCGACGGGCGGCAGGTCGGAGTCGGGGCGCTTCTCGTCGGACAGCCACACGGGGCGGACCGGCGCCTTGCGGATCGGCGCGAAGATCGCGGCAAGCTCCTTCTCGTTCAGCGTCTCCTTGACGAGCAGCTGGCGCACGAGCTCGTCGAGGATGTCACGGTTCTCGTTGATGATGTTCCACGCCTCGGTGTGCGCGGTCTCGACGAGCTTGAGTACCTCCTCGTCGATGACCTCGGCGGTGCGGTCCGAGTAGTTGCGCGGGGCGAGAGCGCCCAGATCGCCGCTCTGGTCCTCGTCGTCGGCCCACTTGATCGCGCCGAGCTTCGCGGAGAAGCCGTACTGGGTGATCATCGTGCGGGCGATGTTCGTCGCCTTCTCGATGTCGTTGGACGCGCCGGTGGTCGGATCGTGGAACACGATCTCCTCGGCGGTGCGGCCGCCCATCGCGTACGCCATCTGATCGAGCAGCTGGTTGCGCGACTGCGAGTAGCGGTCGGAGGTGGGCATGACGGCGGTGTAGCCGAGCGCGCGGCCTCGCGGCAGGATCGTCACCTTGGTGACCGGGTCCGTGTTGTGCAGCGCGGCGGCGACGAGCGCATGGCCGCCCTCATGGTAGGCGGTGTTGCGCAGTTCGTCGAGGGCCATGCCCTTCGACTTGCGCTTCGGACCGGCCTGGACGCGGTCGATGGCCTCGTCGATGGCGCGGTTGTCGATGAGCTGGGCTCCGGCGCGGGCGCACAGCAGGGCCGCCTCGTTGAGCACGTTGGCCAGATCGGCGCCGGTGAAGCCCGGCGTGCGCACGGCCACCATGTGCAGATCGACGTCCGGCACGAACGGCTTGCCCTTCGCGTGCACCTTGAGGATCGCCTCGCGGCCTTCGAGATCCGGCGCGGCGACGCCCACCTGACGGTCGAAACGGCCCGGGCGCAGCAGTGCCGGGTCGAGCACGTCGGGACGGTTCGTCGCGGCGATGATGATGAGGTTCGTGTCGTTGTCGAAGCCGTCCATCTCGACGAGCAACTGGTTGAGCGTCTGCTCACGCTCGTCGTGGCCACCGGACATGCCGGAGCCGCGCTTGCGGCCGACGGCGTCGATCTCGTCGATGAAGATGATCGCCGGGGCGTTCTTCTTCGCCTCGTCGAACAGGTCGCGCACGCGGGAGGCGCCGAGACCGACGAACATCTCGACGAAGTCGGAGCCGGCCATCGCGTAGAACGGCACGCCCGCCTCGCCGGCGATGGCGCGTGCGAGCAGCGTCTTGCCGGTGCCGGGAGGGCCGTACAGGAGCACGCCGCGCGGGATGCGCGCGCCGAGCGCCTTGTATTTGGACGGGTCCTTGAGGAAGTCCTTGATCTCCTCGACCTCGGCGAGCGCCTCGTCCTCGCCGGCCACGTCGGAGAACTTCGTGGTCGGGGTCTGGCCTTCGAGCAACTTACCGTTGTTCTTCTTGCCGCCCATGCCAAGCATGCCGGAGGCACCGCCCATACGGCTCATCAGCCACCAGAACAGGGCGAAGAAGATGATGAACGGCAGAATCGAAGTGATGAGGTAGCTGAGCATGCTCGTCTGCTCGATGTCGGCGCTCCACCCCTTCGACGGCTCGGCCTTCTGCACGGCCTTGAGGATATCCTGCCCCTGGGCGAACGTGTAGTAGAACTGGACCTTGTCGCCGTAGTTGTGGTTCTTGCCGGTGTCCGGGTCCTTCTTGTTGTAGTCGGACTTGAGTTCGAGCGTGACCTTCTGCTTGTTGTCGACGATCTTCGCGTAGGTCACCTGGCCGTTGTCGAGCAGCTGCAGACCGTCCTTGGTGTCGATGGTCTGCGCGCCGGTGCCGGCGAACATCTGGAACATCATCGCGATGAGCACGACGACGACCGCGCCCCACAGCCACGGCGACTGCCAGAACGGCTTGTCGCCGCCGTTCTTGTCGCCCTTGCGGTTCGGCTTGCCGTTGTTGTTGCCGTTGCCGTTATTGCCGTTATTGCCGTCGCCGCGACGGAACGGATTGTTGAACGGGTTGCCGTTGCCGCCGTTGTTCGGCTGCCCGGGCCCCTGGGGGAAACTCATGCCTGTTCTCCTTGATACACTGCCGGCTTGAGCACGGCGATCGAGTCGAGGTTGCGGTACCGCTCGTCATAGTCCAGACCGAAGCCGACGACGAACTCGTCCGGAATCTCCAGCCCCTTGTACTTCACGTCCACGTCCACCTCACGGCGCGCGGGCTTCTCCAGCAGGGCGAAGATCTCCACCGAGGCGGCCCCGCGCCGCTTCAGCTCCTCGACCAGCCAAGCCAGCGTACGACCTGAATCCACGATATCCTCGACGATGAGAATGTGCCGACCGCGAACATCGGTCGACAGATCCTGGCGGATCGTCACGGTGCCGCTGGACACGGTACCCGAGCCGTAGCTGGACAGGCTCATGAAGTCGATCTGGCAGGGGATGGACAGGGCCTGCGAGAACGCGGCCAGCGTGTTCACCGCCCCCTTGAGCACGGCGACGAGCAACGGGTTCTTCCCCCGGTAGTCCTCGCTCGCCTGCGCCGCGGCGCGATCGATGATGGCATGGATCTTCTCTGTGCTGACCAGCTCGTGGTCGATGTCGTCTTGTACGTCAGCGATTCGCATGCACCCCATCTTGGCACACGCGAATGACGTGTTTCTTGGCGGAAACTGGGAGAATTCAGAGTTTCGTCAGTGAGGCCGCGAACGCGTCGAGCGCCTGGTTCGCCAAGGAGCCGTTCTCCGGATCGTTGACGATCGCGGCGAACGTGACCACGCCGCCGCCGGTACGCGACGCGTTGCCGGCGAGCGCGCGCACGTCGCTGAGCGCGCCGGTCTTGACGCGCAACAGCCCAAGCGCCGCGGCGTCGCCCACACGGTTCTTCACGGTGCCGACGAGACCGGGCAGCGCCAGCCCCTCGGACGCGGCGGCCGCGCCGCCGTCCGGATCGACGTACTTCGACTGCACCTGGGCGAGCGTCTTCACGGTGAGCGTCGTACCGGGCGCGAGACCGGAGCAGCTGGTCATGTGCAGGCCGTCGGTGGAGACGCCGTGCTCGGCGAGCACCTTGGCAACCGCCTTGGCATCCCCGTCGATCGAGTCGCCGGTGCCGAGCTTCAACGCGGTGAGCCGACCGAACAGTTCGGCGAGCGTGTTGTCGGAGTGGCGCATCATGAACGCCATCACCTCATTGAGCGGTGCCGAACTCACCGTGGCGAGCTTCACCCCCTGGTCGACGCCGCTCACATCGGTGGAATCCGTCACCTGGATGCCCTGCGCGGCGAGCAGCGCCTTGAACGTGGAGGCCACGTCGTCCGCCGTGCTCTGGGAGAGCATCGGATACTCGTCGAAATCGTCCGGGTCCTCCGCGTCCAGTCCGCTCCAGTCACGGCCTCCGTCGATCGCCATCGACGAGATCGGCGTGTAGTAGCGGTTCTCGTCGTTGGCCTCCTCGATGCGGGCCGGCGAACGGTCGTCGCCGAACATCGTATCGTCGGCGGCGAGCGCGACCGTCGTCACGCCTTTCGTCTTCAACGCGTCGGCGGTCTCGCGCGCGAGCGTCGCGAGACCCGCACGACCGTTGACGTGCGTCTCGTCGGACTCCCCCGCGCCGAGCAGCATGTCGCCGCCGCCCTTGAGGACGACGGTCGGAGCGTCGGATTCATGGGTGAGGTAGGTGACGGTGTCGAGCGTCGACCCCATTTCGAGCGTGCTCGCGGCGGCGAACGCGGTGAGCGTCTTCGTCGTCGACGCGGGCTGTCGGGGCGTCGACGCCTCGTGTTCGGCGATGATGTCGCCCTTCGCGTCGGCGATGACGACGGAGTAGTTGTCGCCGACGCCCTCGGCCTCGCCGAGCGTCCTGATGAGCGCCTCGGCCTGCGTCTTGTCGATCGCCTTGCCCGAGTCGACGTCGCCCGCGACCGTGCCGGCGGCGATCGTCGACACGGGATCGGGGTAGGTGCGCGTGGCGACGGACTTGAGCGTGAGCAGCCCGGGCGCGACGTCGGCCACATCGGCGGCCGTGTAGCCGACGCATGCGGCGAGCGTGAGCGTGACGCAGGTCGCGCACACGGCGACGCGGTGCGATCGGCGGACGGCAGCGGAGTTCGTGTTCATATCTCACCTTCTGTTGTCTTAACGGCTCTCCTCCGGCCCAGCAACCACGGACCGGCCTACGGCCGGCCCCAACATCACCTCGCGGCTCCCGCCGCTCGGCTGAGCCTAACAACAGTCCACAGGACTGTTGTCTTAACGGCTCTCCTCCGGCCCAGCAACCACGGACCGGCCAAAGCCGGCCCAACATCCCCTCGCGGCTCCCGCCGCTCGGCTGAGCCTAACAACAGTCCACAGGACTGTTGTCTTAACGGCTCTCCTCCGGCCCAGCAACCACGGACCGGCCTACGGCCGGCCCCAACATCACCTCGCGGCTCCCGCCGCTCGGCTGAGCCTAACAACAGTCCACAGGACTGTTGTCTTAACGGCTCAGCCCTTGTGTTCTATGGGTTTCCATTGGGCTTTGGAGAAGATGGCTTGGAAGGAGATGGGGACGTAGGAGAGCATGTAGATCGGGAACGCCAGCACGTAGGCGAACAGCTCCTTGTTCGTCGCGCCGATCTGGCCGCGTTCGGCCACGATCGTCAATCCGGCGAGCGCCATCATGCCGAGGATGGACAGGACGATGCCGTTCGACCAGCCGGTGAGCGCGCCGAGCTGGCTCTGCCAGGAGACGAAGCCGAACGCGGCGAACAGCACGCCGAGGATCATGCGCGCCACGCCGAGCACGGTGAACGGGCAGAGCAGCAGCGTGAAATCGACGGCGGAGAAGTCGCGTTCACGCACCGCACGGCGGATCAGCGATGGGCCATAGTAGCGGAACACCTGCAGGAAGCCCTTGCTCCAGCGCAGGCGTTGGCGCCAGCTCTGCGCGAACGTGACCGGCTGCTCGTCGTACAGGATCGCGGTGCCGCAGTAGCCGACGCGGTCGCCGTGCAGCACCGAGTCCATCGTGAATTCGAGATCCTCGGTGAGCAGGTGGAACTTCCAGCCCTTGTTGCGTTTCATGACCTCCTTGGAGAACATGAATCCGGTGCCGCCCACGTGACAGCTGGAACCGAACAGCATGCGCGAGTTGTTGAGGAAGCGCGATTCGCGGATGAACCACAGCGCGGAGCCGGAGGAGACCCAGTTGTCGTTGAGGTTCACCGAGTTGCGATACGAGGTGAGGATGCGGAAGCCCGACTGGAAGGCCTTGTTCATCTCCTCGAAGTAATGGCGGTCGAGCTTGTTGTCCGCGTCGAACACGAAGTACGCGTCATACGTGTCGGAAAGCCCCTCGTCAATCATGTGGTCGAGCAGGTAGGTCAGCGCGTACCCCTTGCCGATGAGCTGGTCGTTATGGCGTTCGACGACGTGGCAGCCCATGGCGCGCACCACGTCGGCCGTGTCGTCGGTGCAGTTGTCGGCGACGAGCCAGATGTCGATGAGGTCGCGCGGATACGTCTGCCCGTGGATGCAGTCGATGAGGTTGCCGATGACCTTCGACTCGTTGCGCGCGGAGATGAGCACCGCGTAGCGCTTGTCCATCGGCGCGTCGGGGAAGCGCACCGGCTTGGAGAACAGGGACATGACGATGCACGCGCCCTGATAGACCATGCCGGCGCCGCCGACGATGACGAGCAGGATATCGAGTACGGTGAGCAGGACCATCAGCGCCACCTCGCACGGGGATTGTCGGATTCGCCGGTGTCGCCGGCCTTCTTCGTCGTCGGCGTCCGTCGCGTCGTCTCAGACGTCGTCGTCACGTCGGTCACGTCAGTCGCGGCGGTCACGTCAGTCACGTCGTCGGATGTCGCCGTCGCGTCGGACGGTTCCGACGGGCCGTCGCCTCCGACGCCTTTGAGTCCCGCTGTGGCGTTGCGTTTCAGCACGCCCTGCGGAATCGCGACGGTCGCGGAGTCGTCCTCGTCGTCGCCGTGGATGCCGTCACGTGCATCATCGTGCGGGATGGCGTAGATCTCCTCCTGCAGGCGGCGGATCTCGTCGTTCATCGGCACTCGGCTCGTCGACCCCTTCGCGGCACGCGGCATGTGCTCGCCGATCGGGTGCAGCACATGCTCGTTGAACGCCTCGGACGCTTCGACCACCTTCGACTTGCGTCCGACCGGATCGTTCATCAACGGCGAATCGACGAGCTCGTAGCGTCGCGTGTACACGCGGAAGATCGTCTGCAGCGAGGCGGTAACCGGCAGCGCGAGGAACGCGCCGAGCGCGCCGAACAACGAGCCGAACGCGAGCACGGACAGGAACGCGATCGCCTCGTTGATGTCCATCGTACGGCGGGAGATGATCGGCGAGAGCAGCAGGTTCTCGATCTGCTGGTACACGATGATGAACACGAGCACCGCGACCGCATACACCCATCCACGATTGCCCCACGCGAACAGGACGGGCAGCGCGCCGCCGATATACGTGCCGACAGTCGGGATGAACTGGGAGACGACGCCGCAGAACAGGGCGAGCGGCAGCCAGTAGGGCACGTTGAGCACTTCAAGGAAAATCGCCGTGCACGTCGCGTTGATCAACGCGAGAATCGAACGGGAGAACAGGAACGACGAGATCTGATCCTGCGCGACCGTCCACACGAGCAGGAAACGCTTCTGCATGCCCGGCGCCATCCACTGGCAGAAGGAGCGACGGAGCTTCGGCCCCGCGGCGGAGATGTAGTAGGTGGTCATCACCACGGTGAGCAGCTGCAGCAGGAACGAGAACAGGCCGCCGACCGTGCTGATCGCGGTGCCGGCGAAATCACTCACCCACGAGGTCTGGAAGTTCTTGAGCAGATCGGATCTCATGAGCTCGGTACCGAGACTGTCCATGTCGGGGATCTCGACCGCGAACTGGGAGACGACGAACGAGCGGATCTGCTCGTAGGTGGCGGGGATGCCGTAGATCATGGCGATCATCTGCTGGAGGAACATGCTGCCGAACAGGGAGAGCAGCACGCCGATGACGAGCGCCACCGTGAGCAGGCCGGCGAGGGAGGCGAAACTGCGCTTCCAGCCGTGCCGCACCAGCGCGACGACCATCGGCTCGATGGCGAGCGCCAGGAAGAACGAGATGATGACGTCGAGCACCAGATAGGAGATCTTGCCCCACGAGCTCGTGCAGAAATTGAACACGATGATGGCGATGGCCACGTAGAGCAACGCACGGCTGAACCATTCCGGCGGTTTGCGGGGATCGCCCTTCGATGGGAACAGGGTGCCGAAGTCCCAACGCTGTTCGGCATCCTCTGCTGCGGTATGGTCACGCACGCTTTGATTCATGGCTCCCCATTGTAGCGACGGGGGTGATTGCCCGAATCGTTCACCTGATGTTCGCTTTCGGGCGGCGTGTACGACTCCGATCGGACGGCACCGTGTATGGCGGCGGCACTATCCTTGAATCCCATGCTGAACGTCTCGATCGTCATCCCGGCCTGGAACGAGGCCGAACGCATCGCCGACTGCCTGCTCAACACGATCCGGCAGACCGTGATGCCCCATGAAGTCATCGTCGTGGACAACCGTTCCACCGACAACACCTGCGAGATCGTCGAACGGTTCATCAACGAGCATCCCGAAGCGCCGATCCGGCTTCTGCACCAGGACGATGAGCAGGGGCTCATCCCCACGCGCGACTACGGTCTCAACCATGCGACCGGCGACGTGCTCGGCCGATTCGACGCGGACTGCATGATCAAACCCGACTGGGTGGAGGTCGTCGCCGGCATCTTCACCGAGGATCCGCAGGCCATGGGTGCCACCGGACCGGTCATGTACTACGACATGCCATCGCGTCATTTCGGGTTGAAAGGCGACAATTCGCTGCGCAAGCGCATCTACAAGGCGGACGGCGGCCAGCCGCTGCTGTTCGGCTCGAACATGGCCCTGCGCGCCTCGGCATGGCACGAGATCTCCGGCGAAGTGTGCCGCGACAAGGCGGACGTCATGCACGAGGACATCGACATCTCCCTGCACCTGATGGGCAAGGGGCTCAAGACCGTGTATTCGCCGCGCATGATCGCCGGCATGAGCGCGCGCCGCATGGACACGTCGCTCTCGTCGTTCCGCACCTACATGAAGCGGTTCCGCAACACGTTCGACGCGCATCCGCAGCACTGGCGCAAGCACAAGCCGGAGATCCTGCTCACCGCCATGTACCCCGCGATGCACCTGTTCTACCCGGTGTGGCAGAAGGTCCTGAACACGGCGGACATCAACCCGGCCGAGGCGGCGTGGATCAACGAGCAGATGGAAATCGCCGAGAAGGAGGGGCGGGAGTTCTACGACGAGACGCCCACCGACGAGGTCTGGGACGAGAAGCACGAGTGACTCCTCCCGCCGGTTCACGATTTTCCTCCCTTGGGAATCGTGAACTGGCACCTTGTGCGATCGAACATGACGAACCCCGGAATCAGGCCGAAACCGATTCCGGGCTTTGTTCGTTCCTGTTCGTTTCCGGTTCACGATTTCCCGAGGAGGAAAATCGTGAACCGCCCCACCTACATCAGGGACTTGTAGATGGCGAGGATGTCCTCCTCAGTGGCCTTGCGCGGGTTGCCCGGGGTGCACACGTCGTTGAACGCGTCGTGGGCGAGCGGGGCGAGGTCGGCCTCGGTGGCGCCGACCTCGGAGATCGTGGTCGGGTTCTTCAGGTCCACGGTGAGCTTGTGGACGGCCTGCACGGCCTCCTCGCGCACCTTCTCCAGATCGCCGGTGTAGGCGTCCTCGACGCCGAACGCGTCGGCGATGTCACGGTACTTCTCGCCCGTGTAGTCCTTGTTGTACTCCATGACCGGGGCCAGCAGGATGCCGTTGGCGACGCCGTGCGCCACACCCAGACGGCCGCCCAGCGGGTGGGCCATGCCGTGCACCAGGCCGAGACCGACGTTGGAGTAGGCCATGCCGGTGATGTAGGAGGCGTACGCCATCTGCTCGCCGGCCGGGATGTCGCCGTCGGCGGACTTGGCGAGGTTCTTCGCGATCATGCGGATCGTCTGCATCGACAGGCAGTCGGACAGGCTCCACGCACCCGGGGTGATGTAGCCCTCGATGGCGTGGGTCAGGGCGTCGAGGCCGGTGGCGACCTTGAGGCCGCGCGGCATCGAATCGGTCAGGTCCGGGTCGACGAACGCGACGATCGGAATGTCGTGCGGGTCGACGGCCACGAACTTGCGCTTGTTGGCCGTGTCGGTGATCACGTAGTTGATGGTGGTCTCGGAGGCGGTGCCGGCGGTGGTCGGCACGCCGAAGATCGGCACGGACGGGTTCTTCGTGTCGGCCACGCCCTCCAGGGACAGCACGTCGGAGAACTCCGGGTTGGCGGTGATGATGCCGATGCCCTTGCAGGTGTCCTGCGGCGAGCCACCGCCCAGACCGATCAGGAAGTCGGCGCCGGAGGCGGCGAACTTCTCGACGCCGTCCTTGATGCACTCGACTGGCGGGTTCGGCTTGACGTTGGAGAACACCTCGTACGGCAGGCCGGCCTCATCGAGGACCTTGGTGACCTTCTCGGCGGTGCCGGTCTCCAGCAGGACCGGATCGGTGACGATGAACGCCTTCGTGAAGCCGTGCTGCTTGGCAACGGCCGGAATCTCCTTGATCGCACCACGTCCGAAGTAGGCGGTCTGGTTGAAAATCATGCGATAGACCATAAGGCTCTCCTTTAAGCTATGCGTCTTGCCTTATTACCGTGTGGGCGTGCGCATGCGCTGCGCTGCCCTACGTTTCCCCAGTGTACTCGTTCATGTGAACGTTATCAGCCATCTTCGGCGGTTTTTTCGATTGCCCCGCCGACTCACCGGGAATTTCCGGGGAATCGGTATGACGGCCACCGCCGTATCCGGCGTTTCGTGCGCGGCGTCGCACACGTCCGCCGGCGCGGCGCTTCGATTCAGAACTGGATGTAGTCTACCTCGTCGTGTTCGCCAGTTTCGAGATATCGCGTCAGATCCTCGGGACCGTTGAACACCATCGTCACGGCCTGGGCGACCATCAGGTTCACGCGATCCATCGGCGTGAGCTCGTCGCGGTATCCGTACACCGGTTTGCCGAGCGCATAGGCGTATCCGATCTCGAACATCGTGCCGGCGTCCTCGTCCATGAGGTTCGCGATGACGGCGTCGGCCGCGTTGATGCCGGCGATGTCGTCGGCGAAGCAGCCCTCCGGCCCGACCTCCTCGATTTGACTGGCGAAGCGCGGCTTGAACAGGGTTTTGCCATGGCTTTCCAGCACCTGTTCAAGGCGTTCCATGCTGTGGGCCTGCTCCGGATCGAAGAACGGACCGGCTACGTAGAAGTCGACATGCTCGTTGTCGTTGTTCGTATCGTTCATGCCCACCATTGAAACGCGGGCATACCGGAACGACCACGATGCGGTTCACGTTTCGGACGAACGCCCGCGATATGGTCACTATGTGGAATCCGCCCCGCCCTGACAGCCTCCACCCCTGCACCGCGACGCCTCCCGCACCGCAGCCCTACCACTCCTCCCGCCGGCGGGGAGGAGTGGCCAGTCCGTAGATGCACCGCGGGGACAATTCGTGATCCCCCTCCCGCTGGCGGGAGGTGGCGCGTAGCGTCGGAGGGTGGTCGCAGGTCGGAAGTGCCGGCCTATGCGGTCGCGATGCCGTTTCCTCCCGCTGGCGGGAGGTGGCGCGTAGCGCCGGAGGGTGGTCGCGTGGTCGTGGCGCCGGGACGGTGGCGACCGATTCCCGTGTTCGTTCCCATCGCTCCGGTCCGCCATCGAAAAGGCCGGGCCCGAAGGCCCCATGGCGTTATGTGACGCGGGTCCGAACCGTGGGGAAGACGCAGAGGTACGGCGGCGGCCCACAACGGCGTATGGGAATCGCCCCGTGAGGGCGGTGATGCCCCACGATAGGGTACTGATCCGTGTCGTGGGGAAGTCGTGGAGGTGCGGGTGGTGCTCCACAACGTCGTGTGGGGATCGTGTTGTGGCACGGTGGTGCGCCACAACACGGCCATGGGAGGCGGTTCGTGGGAGTTGTGGCGCGTTATGGGGGTCCGTCTGCTCCACAACGCGCGGTGGGAACGATACCGGCTCCTGTTGTGGAGCGGTCCCGCTCCACAACAGGAGCGGAACCCGAGATTGCGGGGAGTTGTGGCGCATTTTACGGGCCGGGAACGCTGGAAACAGGGGTTTTCGCGGGGGTCGCTGCGGTATGCTGCTCCACAACAGGCTCTCCGGCATGTGTTGTGGAGCAGCCCCGTCCGGGACGCGGGGACGCAGGATACAGGGCACAACGCGGAGTATGGGGAACGGGGTGTGGGGAGCCGCACACTGCACGCGCCCGCCGCACGTACCCTGGAACGGCCGGCCCCACGCCTGGAAACGGCCCGCTACCCGCACTCTGGAAACCGTCCCCACGACCGAACCGACCGGCCTCATGCTGGCGGACGCATCGGATTGCGGGACACGACCATGCTCCGGAGCTGCGCGCCACCTCCCACCAGCGGGAGGGAAGAAGAACTGGCCCGCGCACACCCCGAAACGACCGGCCACACCCGAAACGACCGGCCCCGCACCGGGAATCCGCAGCATGCCACCCGCGACAGTCACCCGCGCAAGGTTGTGCGCCAACCGGCGACCCCGGAAGGGGAATCCCAGCATTCCCGCCACGCGATCACCGGTCTGGCATCACGACCACAGGGATCACGCTCCGGTGCTGCGCGCCACCTCCCGCCAGCGGGAGAAGGATGAAACCACAACTGCACGACCCATACACGCCACAATGCGAAGAGCCACTTATGCCCCCTTTTGCTATTGAATGTGCAGAGTACATGCAGACTTGAGGGTAGACGCAGGGCCGGTCGTCGGATATGCGAAACCCCGTAAGCCTTGCGATTGCTTGGCTCACGGGGTTTCCGTGGTGGCTCCGAACGGCGTCGATCCGTTGACCTAGCGATTTTCAGTCGCTCGCTCTACCAACTGAGCTACAGAGCCATTGGATAATCCTGAATCCGAAACCGAACTCTCAATCATCCTAGCGACCACGACCGGACTTGAACCGGCGACCTCCGCCGTGACAGGGCGGCGCTCTAACCAACTGAGCTACGCGGCCGTTGTTCTCTCGCGTTTCCGTGAGGCAACGAGTGAATATATTACTCGAATCGAAGCATCACGCAAATCACGGCGTGTCGCCTTATATTGCAACGATTTCAGCCACCCACACAGACGCGACCATCTCCCATCAAACGCGCGTGGGGCGCGCCCGACGAACGGACGCGCCCCACGCGACGGCGCCATACGGCCACAATCGACTCAGTCGGCCTGCTTCCAGTTCTCGACGTCGATGTGGTGCTCCGGGTTGGCCTGCCATGCACGCCACGCGGATTCGACGATGTCCTCCACGTCGTACTTGGCGTGCCAGCCCATCTCCTCGTTGATGCGCTTCGGGGAGCCGATGAGGTGCGGCGGATCGCCGGCGCGACGGCCCTGGACGTGCTCCTGGAACGGAAGGCCGGTGACCTTCTTGAGCTCGTCGACGATCTGGCGCACGGAGGTACCTTCGCCGGTGCCGACGTTGAAGGCGTCGTACTTGCGCTCGTCGCGGTCGAGGTACTTGAGGGCGGCGAGGTGCGCATCGGCCAGATCGGAGACGTGGATGTAGTCGCGCACGCAGGTGCCGTCCGGAGTCGGGTAGTCGTCGCCGAAGATCAGCGGCGCCTTGCCCTTCTTCAGACGATCGAGCAGCATCGGGATGAGGTTGAGGATCGCCGGGTCCTCAAGCTCGACGGGACCGCAGCCGGCCACGTTGAAGTAGCGCAGGGCGCAGAAGCGGATGCCGTAGGTGCCTTCGCAGGCGCGGGCCATCCACTCGCCGAACAGCTTGGTCTGGCCGTACGGGTTGATCGGGAGCATCGGGACGACATCCTCGGGCACCACGTCGACCGGCGGGACGCCGTAGGTGGCGGCGGAGGAGGAGAAGACGAGCTTCTTCGCCTTCTTGGACTTGGTCATGCCGGTAAGCACGTTGAGCATGCCGCCGATGTTCTGCTGGTAGTACCACAGCGGCTTCTCGACGGACTCGCCGACCTGCTTGCGGGCGGCGAAGTGGATGACGGCTTCGACGTCTTCGGCGTCGAGGATTTCGGCGAGACGATCGCCCGCGCCCGGCGCGGAGATATCCATGCCGTACAGGCGGGAGCCTTCGATACGGGTGGGCTTGCCGTAGCTCAGATCGTCGACGACGACGACCTTCTCTCCGGCCTCATGCAGAGCGTGGACGACATGGGCGCCGATGTAGCCGCACCCACCAGTGACGAGAACTGTCATATCTGGCCTTTCATTGCCATGTGGAGCCCGAAGAAGAAAGCGGTTCGACCACGCGAGCCGCTGTTCGCTTCTGCTCACATTTGTTATATTTCCGAACAATTTGAGTATAACACGTCACATGAACGAACACACGCGTTTCATCACACAGACGGAGACCAATCGTACGGAATCATGGTGAATAATGGAACAACGCAAGACGACACAGGAAGGACCTCACATGACGAACGACCGCGACGGCATCACGGAAGCCTCCGCGACCACCATCGACACGACCGACGGCACCGTCGCGACGGACGGCACGCACTCCCCCACCACGCCCGCCCCGGAAGCGACGCCGGAGACCGAGCCCCCATCGGCCCACCCGATGCACCGCGTGCTCTCGTTCGTGCGCCGCTCGGGCCGCCTCGACGCACGACTCCAGCGCGCATGGGACAACTACGCGGACGACTACCTGCTTGACGTGAACGCGGGCGAGGGCTCGCTCGACGTGCGCGATGGATTCACGTTCGACGCGGACTACGTGCGCAGCACGTGGGGCAACACGAACCCGCTCATCATCGAGATCGGCTCCGGTCAGGGCGAGAACATCGTCGCAGCCGCCGAAGCGCGACCGGACGTGAACTTCCTCGCGCTCGAGGTCTACGATCCCGGCGTCGCGCACACGCTGCTGCTCGCCGGCAAGCGCGGGCTCAAGAACATCCGCGTGGCGCAGGTAAACGCGCCGGAGCTCTTCAAAGCGGCCGCCGACGGCGTGGTCGCCGAGGTCTGGACGTTCTTCCCCGACCCGTGGCCGAAGAAGAAGCACCACAAGCGCCGCATCGTCCAGCCGGAACTGGCCGGCGAGGTGCGTCGCACGCTGGTCGACGGCGGCGTGTGGCGCATCGCCACAGACATCGAGGATTACGCGCTGCACGTGCACGAGGTGATGGACGGCCTCGACGGCTGGGAGAATGCGGGCGACATGACCGTGAGCCTGCCGACCGGCCACGTGGGCAAGGGCAACGCCGATCTCGCCGCCGACATGCCGCACGCCGACTTCACCGAGTCGGCGCGGTTCGACGGCCGCGTGCTCACCAACTTCGAGAAGAAGGGCCTCGCCGCCGGCCGTGTGATCCACGACTTCACCTACCGCAAGGCGTGACGACACGCCGAGTTTGCACTATGCGGACAACTTGCGTATTGTTACACGAGTTGCCACGCCCCCATCGTCTAACGGTTAGGACACCAGACTTTCAATCTGACAACGAGAGTTCGACTCTCTCTGGGGGTACTCGCCGGCTCCGGGTTCCACGAGGTATCGTGGCCCGGAGCCTTTTGTTTCCAACGGTTTCAGGCCGCCAGCTTGGCCTTCAGTTGCTCGCACAGGAAACCCGGCGGTGGCCACTGCCACCAAAGATGCACCTCCGTCACTGCTCATTCCGCGCATCATCTGCTCGTACATCGACGCATCCAGCAGGGAGAGCGGGGGGACGTTGAAGAATTCCGCCACTGCGGCGATATCCTGGATGGTCCAGGAGGTCTTGCCGGTCATCTTCGCGGACACGGCGCCCCTCTTCAGCCCCAGTGCCGCGCAAAGTGACTGCTGGGTCATCCCGCGGCCGGTCAGCTGCATGTTGACGTTCCAGATGAATACCCTCTGCAGGTAGTCGCCGAGTCCATTGGATTCGGACGACGGTTCGATTTTTGCCATATCAAGTCCTTTCAGATTGGAGTTGTCCAATATCGATGGACATAATCCTACAACAATGATTTGCTGCTGTGCAAGTTTCTTGATATATTGTCTATTGTGAATGGACTGACGGCAAAAATAATGGATTCTCCGATGCGTCGCTATATGACGGCGGCGGGCTGAGCTGCCGAGACCTCGCGAGGGAGATGGGTACGTCCAAATCCTCGGTCGCGGGAAAGGTCAACGGCTCGATACCGTGGCAGCAGTCCGACCTGATCTGGCTGGCCATTCACCGAAACCTGTCCCCTGGGTATGTGCTCGGCATCGACGCCTATCTCACGGATGGCGGGTGGAAACCCGAAACGAGAATCCCCGGACCGGCTGGAACCCGGCGCGGGGATTGAACGGCAACAACCATGGAGCCGCGGGCGCGCATATCCGCCAAGATCAGACGCCCGTCGTTCCGATTCCCCGAAGGAGGGTCATCGCCATGACCGATTCTACCAATACCGCCGGCATTCGCCCGGCATCCGTCTTCGAGCCTAATCGCCAGCGCGACGCCGCGCGGCGGACGACGCGGGCCGGCGGCAAAGTCGATCTGCGCATCGCGAAGGCGCATGTGCTGTCCATGCTCGCCCACCCGTCCCGGGGCTCGCGCCGCTGAGGCGCGCGTCCGCGGACCGTTTCCCCGATACCGGCCGAACCATGTGGTGGCTGGTCGTTGCCGCCGTGTGCGTGTCCGGCGGCGTTCTCTCGTATGCGTTGTGCCGCGCCGCCCGTCTGGGCGACGACATCGGCGCGAGGCTGCGCGAACGCCGCGAAGCGGACCCGGAGCATGACGGCGGGAAGGTCGAACGATGAGCAGCAGAGCCGAGAACTGGGCATGGGAGCGCGACGACGTCAAGGGCATCACCAAGTTCGTGCTGGTGTATCTGGCCCGCCGCGCCTACTACGACGATGGCGCCGCCGCGTGGCCGAGCGTGGAGACCATCGCGTTCAACTGCGGGTGCTGTGAGCGCACCGTGATCCGTTCGTTGCAGGAGTTGGAGCGCAAGGGCTACATCAGGCCCGGCGACCAGGAGATGTCGGCGCGCAACCCGCGCACGCGCAAGCCGATCGCCAAGGGACACCGCTCGCGCGTGTGGGACGTCGTCATGGACGGCGACCACGCCGCCGAGAACATCGAGGAGAAGCCCCGGAACCTGGACGCGCTGGCGGAAGGCGACGGCAAATCGAATCCAGACAAGGACAATTTGTCACCCGACGGATTGTCACCCGAACCGAAGGGCGTGGAGCCGAGGACAAATTGTCCCGGAATCTTGGACAGAAAGTCACCCAATAGACAAGTGATAAACAATTCTCCCCTCATCCCCTTCGGGGATGCTCCCCTCAACGCCGAACAAGCCCCCACGAAGACCGAACCCGTTCCGGCGACCGATTGGGGCAAGGCCCTGCCTCCCAAGGGCTGCAGGAACCCGCTATGGGTGCCCGAACCCGGCAAGCTGCCCGAGCCGGTCACGGAACGCGCCGGCCAGGAGGTGCGCGTGCTCGACGGCATCCGCCGGCGCATGCTCGCCGTGGACCAGAGGTTCGACGTTCCGGCGACCATGGCCGACCGCAAGGCCGTCCACTCGCTGCTGATCGATCGCCCGTACGGCGAGATCGTCGCGACGATGGACTGGGCGTACCGCAACCGCTACTGGCTTCCCCGGCTCACCAGCGGCGCCAGGTTCGCCGCGAACTACGTGCAGCTGCGACTGGAAATGCTCACCCATCCCGATCCGACGGGAAAGCGGGCGCCAGACGCCCCGCTGCCGGTCGTCAAGGACCCCAACCGGGCGATACCGGTCAGCTCGTCGTCCGCAAGCCGTGTGCCGATCTACGGGGCGGCGCTGCTGCGCACCTCGCTGTGTCAGGAACACATCGAAGGCGCCATCTCGCAGGAGGCGTGCCCGGTATGCGCGTACGACAAACGCAACCACGCCACCCACGACGTCGCCGGGCGCCGCAAGGCGAAAGCCGTTGCGCCGGCGGAGGCGGTGCGGCCATGAGCGGGGACGGGCAGCGTCTTGAGGCGTGGAAGAAGGCCGGCGAATGCCGCGACTTCCCGCAACCATGGTCCGACTACCTGTGGTCGCTGGAGTTCGAGCACCGTCCCGGCGACGCGAAGGCGTTCCACTCGGTCGCCAAGGCCGTGTGCGAACGATGCCCGGTACGCGCCGAATGCCTGGCCTACGCGGCCAGCGGCGGACTCGAATGGGGCGTGTACGGCGGCAAGGTGTGCACCGACCGGCGCAGGATCGCGCGCATGGCCGAAGCCGACGGAGTCCCTTGCCGGGACCGCGGCCTGCCGTGGCCGCAACGCTGGCGGCTGCTCACGGACTGGATACGCGCCCATCGGAACGTGTTCGACGAAGCCACCGACGAGGCCAGCGCCGAACGCCAGCAACGACGCCTGCGCGCACGGGGCAGGACGGCCGATTGCCCCGACCCGCATGAGCCGTCAGGCAATCAAACATTCAAACAAGCAGGAATCCAAGCAATCAGACAAGCAGACAATCAGGCGTCCGACTGATCAGGTTCGCGTGATCGCCGGCAGTCGCAAAGGAGAAGAACGAATGCGCATCGCCATAGCCAACGCCAAGGGCGGGGTCGCGAAGACCACGTCCAGCATCTACATCGCCTCGGTCATCGTTTCCAGGGGCGGCAGTGCCGTCGTGTACGACGCGGACCCGCAGTCTAGCGCGAGCCTGTGGGCCGCCGCCGCTGAACAGACCGCGGACCCGCTGACGTTCGACGTGCTTCCGGCCAACCAGGCCACGCTCCGTCAGCTCGCCGCGGGAGCGGACCCGGACGAATGGGCGATCATCGACGCGCCGCCGCAGGGGCCGACCCTGGACATGGCCATCAAGGCCGCCGATTTCGTGATCGTGCCGGCGTCGGACTCGCCCATGGACCTCCAGCAGGCATGGAGCACCCTCGACATGGCCAGGATGAGCACGCCAGCCGCGCTGCTGCTGGTCAAGGCCGAACGCAACACGAAGGCGTTCCGCGACACCATGGACGCACTCAACGCCATGGACACGCCCCGGTTCGACACGATCGTGCCGAAGGCCCAGTACTACAAGCGTTCGCTCGGCACCAACCCGCACCAGCTGGGCGAATACCGGGACCTCGTCACCGAACTCCAGCAGATCGCCGGAAAGCAGGAGTGAGACCATGCAGGGCAACTACCAGCCACTGGCACGGCCGGTGCCGTTCGACGACGTGCTGCGTCAGCAGAGCAAGACCTCCAAGACCACGGGCGAACCGCTGGTCATGCTTTCATTGCGCATACCCGTGTCGCTCAAGACCCGGCTCAAGACCACGGCCGCCGCGCACGGACTGCCCATGCAGCAGCTCCTGCGCGACGCCATCGAACGCGAGCTCGACCGGCTCGACGGCGACGATGAGCCATAACCCGTCAGACAATCAAGCAATCCAACAAGTCAGCACCCAAACATTCAGGCAGTCAAACATGCGGACGCGATCCCGAAAGCCGATGCGTCTGCGGAAAGGAGACACTATGGACTATTCGATGGAGGTCTCCGTGCTCGGCGACCGGATCAGCATCGGAGAGGAGGCTCACGTCATCACCCTCGGCGTGAACACGGGATTCCCCGCGGGCTCCACGGCGGGAATGGCGTACACGCTCTCGCCGTTGCAGGCCCGCGTGTTCGGCGCGCAGATGCGCGCGGCCGCGGACGCCGCCGAGGGGCATCCGGGCATGCCGTCCGACGAGGAGGTGAACGCGGCGGCGAAGGTGTTCTGCGGCGGCGTGTGGAACGGGTTCGACCCCGCCAGCATGATGCCGACCGAACAGTTCGACCGGTTCTGGAACGACGGCGAGGGACACCAGCTCTACCTGGCGATCGCGCGCCACGCGCTCATCGCCGCACGCATGTCCATCCTCGCCGGGCAAAACGAAAGCTGACAAGCAGACAAGCCCACATGCAGACAATCAAACAATCCAACAATCAAACTTGCTTGCATACAGGCAAGCGAACATGCAAGCAATCAAGCAAGCCAACAAGCAGGAAAGCAAACAATCCAACAATCAGGAACGGAGCAGAACCATGAACGACAGCCACAACGAAGACGAAGCGCCCTTCGACGGCACGAGCGGAGATTCCACTCTCGAAGACCAGATGAGCGCGCATATCGCTGCCATCGCCGCCAGCGGCGTCGCCGCCGAAGCCGAAGCCCTGGCCAACCGACAGGCCGACATGGCAGCCAAGGAACGCCGCGAAACCAAGCTCGCCATCCTTGCGTCCATTGCCATCATTGGAGCCTTCGTCGTTTATGCCATCACCCGTATCGGCCGCAGCTAAAACGAGTGCGTCATCGCATATCATGGACAAATTCCATGCTGTGCGATGACGGCCAGACATAGGTCCGCAATCACGATTCATATCCGCAAGCCAGAGAGTTTTAGGGCCGCCAAATGCGTTCCTAAAACTCTTTCTGGCGGCTGATGACCTATTGTAGTTCGCCTGCTAGGTATGGTTCCACGAATGCGAGGTTGCTGCCACGTTCGAGCGAGTGGAAGTCCTGCATGGCGTATTGCCAGGATTCCTCCCAAGTGGCCGGGTTGCCATGTATGCGTCGCAGGGATTGAAGGGTCGTCGAGAACAGGTTCGGGTTCTGCGTGAAGCGGTCGGCCAGTTTGATGGCGCCGCTCTGCTTGTGCTGCGCGTCCAGATTGTCGGTCCTACCGCGGAAGGCGTGTTCGAGGTTGCGGCTGACATAGAACAGACGGTATGGAATCAAGACGGTGCGGCCGCCCTGCTTCTTCCTGAATCCGTCGAGTTTGAGCAGGGAGTCCACGCCGTTTCGCTTGGTCGTCCGGTCTGCGATCAGAGCGTCGCGGTTCGTGGTGATGATGTCGGTCGTCGAATACAGGGTTTCTTCCGCTGACGGGTCCTCCCGCACTTGGTCGTCGGGCGTGAACGCCCCGTCGAGGTCGCAGATCTGGATGACATGACCGAGCTGGCCCCATGTGCGATCATGGTCCTTGAGATAATACTCGACGAGTTCGCGCACCGTTTGCGAGGGTTTGTCCGCGGGATAGAACCCGTTGCGCCGGTGGAATTCCTCACGGTGATTCGGCGCGGTCAGCACGTCGCAATGGAATTCCTGACCTTGGAACAGGCGGTTCTCGATCAACGCCGAGAACGCCGGCACGAGCAGGCTGGCGTCACTTGCGCCCTCCACGACCAGCAGGACGATCTTGCGTTTAGCCACGGTTCGCCTCCGTTCCGACGGCGTTGAGTGCTGCCAGATCGTCGTCGATGTCGTCGTCCTCGTCGGGGTGGCCGGCGGCGTAGAGGCTGTTGCCGAACATGCGCGGGATGGGCGAATCGTAGATGTCGGGACCGCTCCATCCGAGTTCGCTGGCCGTCAGGTACCGTTTGCGCTGGTTGTTTGTGGAGGACTTGCGCGGGATGGTCGCGAACCGATTCTTGGGATCGGTCACCGTCGTGCGGATGCAGCTGTTCGGCAGCACCTCCAATGCCCGCAGGTTATGGGCGGTGAACACCAGTTGTCCCGCGCACCCGTCCGCCAGCTGGCTCAGCATGTCGCCGAGCAGTAGCTCGAACACGCCGGAGTCGAACTCGTCCACGGCGACCAGCGCGTTCTCGTCGTTGTATGCGTGCTTGAGATAGCCGAGCAGCGCGGTGATACGTATGATGCCCTCGCTCTCGCAGCGGAAGGGCACCGTGACATCGCCTCGACGCGAGAACAGCTCCGCGGTGACCCGGTCCTCGCCGTCCTTGCCGGAAGGCGCGGTGCCGGTCTTCAACAGGACGTGCAGGCCGGGCACGATGGTGGGCAGGATGCGGTCGAAGGACTCCACGGTCTGCCCGAGCCGCTTCGCCTGGCCGGGGGTCAATGGATTGGGCTGCAGCAGGTCGAACGCGAACTCCGTGTTGCGACCTTCCGGGTTCTCCTCCATGATCGGGATGATCGCGAACGCGGCGTAGGAGCCACGACGGGTGGTGGACACGAAGATGTCGTTGGTCGCATAGCCGCACAGGGCCTCGCGCAGGCGAACGAACTCGCCGAAGCGTTCGTTGATGTACGTCAACGATCTGGAGGACACGCCGTTCGCCTCCCGCACGCGGGCCACAGCCCAGTCGATCAGGAACTCGGCGTCCGGCCGGTCGTCGAGCGTGGCGCACCGGGAGAACAGGAACGAACGCCCCTCCATGTACGCGCGGTCCGCGGTGCGCGAGACCACGGTCTTCACCGAAGCGACCGCCTCGATGGAACGCCACACGTAGACCGGGGTCGACACGAACCCGTCCGCCTCGGAATCCTCCATCCGATGCCCCAACACCTCACGGCCCAAGCGCGAGGGATCGTCGCCGATGCGCACCGATTCGGCGACGACGCGCGCCCGCGTCGAATCCGGGTTCGCCTTGCGCATGGACACCCTGTACTCAAGATAGCTCGGCTTCTGCTTATCGCCGACGAGGAACGTCGCCGTCACGGTCGCCGAACCGGCGCTGGCGCTGACGACATCACCGGCGGTATCCGGCAGCATATTCCCGGACAACAGCGCGCGCAGTATCCCGATGGCGTCGATGACGGTGGTCTTGCCGGACCCGTTCTGTCCGTAAATACCCGTGACGCTGCCGCCGGTGGGCAGATCATCGAAATCCAGGACGCCATGCGATATGTTCCTCATGTCGTCCAGAACAAGTCTTTTCAAACGAATCATCGCATTGCCATTCTCTAAAACTCACAATAATCAATTTTTAATTGAAATACATGACTATTATACAGCGTAACCTGTGTGCATACCGCCGCGTTTCGCAATCAGATCATAACCTGAGCGACACAACAGCCCAGATCCACGATGAGGTGGTTCGACCGGGACAACGTCTGTCCGCCGCAAGACCACCTGGAGCAGGGTGATGCTGATGGTGCGTTCGGGGTCCGACGGCCGGCCGTCGGGCTTGCGGGCGTGCTTTTCTTCCAGGGACCCGGGAGGAGGCGGGTTCTGGAGTCCCCGTCTCCCCCCCCTTCCCGGAGAGGGGCTTGTGATCGCATGTGGGAAAGGATTTCGTATGAGGTTCGGGAAGAAAGGCACCGGCGCGGTGGCGTCGATCACTGCCGCCGCGGCGTTGCTGGCCTGTCTGGTTCCGGTCGCGTTGGCCGATAACGGTGGCGGTGGTTCCGGCGAGGATGGCGGCGGTTCGGGCGGTGGTCCGACGCAGACGGCCGATGTGCATTGGATCTACAAGGATTCGTGGCCGGCCACGCTGGATGGCATGAAGACGGCGTTGAGTGATGCGAAGGTGCGTCTGTCGTCCGATCTGGCGAACGGGCAGAACCAGTTCGTGAACATGAACAAGACTTTGAGCGACGCGATCGATGAGTGCCAACGCTCCTATACGGGTGAGGGGAACGCGGACTGCCGTCTGGTGGCGGTGGGCTACGTGCGCTTGGCGGATGGTTCGTTCAACGGCAGCTACGTGAGCTCGAACGCGAAGAACCGTTGGGAGGCGCAGTGGAAGGCCGAGGCGAAGGGCGACTACACGTATCAGGGACAGAAGTACTCGACCTCGACCACGTGGAAGGACAAGCTCGGCACGCGCAGCGTTGACTCGCTGGCACAGGAGTCGATCAACTCCAACCCGAACGCCTCGTTCCGCGTGATCGTGCTGGCGCAGAACCAGCCACCGGTCGATTACAAGCTGAACGTGACCACCAGCCACAAGCAGAAGACCGACATGCAGGTCGGCTCCACCGACCCGATCGGCGACGTCATCCACGCAGACAACGGCGGTTCCGCGATCAAGGAGACGTTGAACGGCACCGCGATCATCCATTACGAGAACGGCCCCTACATGCCCGCGAAGAGCGTGAGCAAGCCGATTAGCTTCTCCAGCAATGGAGACACCCAGCTCGACAATCTCGCCTCGCCGAAGGATTTCGGCATGAAATACTGGGCCGAGGGCTCGTACTGGATCGACATTCAGGTGCCCAAGCAGGGCCGCATGCAGGCGGCCGTGGACACCGCGGACCGCGATCCGGCCGAATCCTGGAAGGTGAGCTCGGTGCCGCCCGAGCCCCCGGTCAAGAAAATCGAGGACGGCGTGAGCGCCGACCGGATGACGAACCGCACCACCATCACGTACGGCACCGGCCGTGGCGGCTACGAGATGCGTTTCCGCGATGTGATCGAACCCAACGGCGTCGAATACTCCGTGGACAACTACAGGCTCATCGACAGGACCGACGGCAACCGCGACGTTTCCGGCGAGTTCGAGATCAACTGGGACAAGGCGTCGAACACGGTGTCGGCCGCTCGTTCGGCGGACAAGGGCGAGATGCCCATGGACCATGTCTACGAATTCAGCTTCGACGTGACCGTGTCGAAGCCCTCCGATTTCCAGCAGGTCAGGGACCATGCGTGGGGCCAGTGGAACCACGAGCCCGAGGCCGACGCCGGAACGAAACAGTTCGATACGTGGCGGCCGAATCCCGACAAGAGCTGGATCCGCCTGAACGCGAAGGGCCAGTGGGAGGCGGTCATCGATCCGAAGGAGACCAACCAGACCGGCGCCGACGATATGACGCTTCTGGACGGGGACCGGGTCGCCTCGGTGGTCAACGGCACCATCGCCAAAAACCTCATCCAAGCCCCGGAGGCTCTGACGCTCACGGACGACTGGTCGGCCGCCGACTACCTGTTCGACGCCGACGACAAGTCGAAGATCAAGGTGTACGAGGCTGATGCCGGCACCGATCGCGAATCCAGCGTCACCGACATCGCCAACCACGGCAGGGACGTCACCGACCAGTGGACGATCACGATGGAAGGCACCACGGTGACCGCCACCGCAGGCCAGACCTACCGTGATGGATTGAAGGGGCTGAAGACCGCGAAGCAGGTCACGCTGCTCATTCCCGGCAAGGCGTCCTATGCCAACGGCAAGGGCGCGGGCCAGGTGCGCGACGACTTCGGCAAGCAGTCGAGCGACGAACTGTCGTTCTGCACCACGCCGGACGGCAAGGCGCTGACGAACAAGGGATCCCAGACCGTCAACACGCACACCATCCCCACGAACGAACCGAAGATCTGCGGCTACATACCGCCCGTCGTCAAGGACGTGGTCGGCGAATCCTCGCAGGGAGGCGACCAGGCGTCCGTGGACGGCAGGGTCGTCTACCCGGGCCAGCGCGTGGAATACCGTCTGGAGACGCAGCCCCACCTGCCCGGCAATCTCGCGTACTCCGTCAGCGAGGTGGCGGTCACCGACACCTACGACGAACATCTTGAAGTGGACAAGCAGACCCTGGAGGTCACCGACCTGTCCACCGGCAGGTTCATCCCGAAAACCGAGTACGAGACCCAGTGGAACGACTCGCAGCACGCGGTGCGCCTCGTGTTCTCCGACGGGTACGTAAAGACCAACTGGCGCAACGGCGCGAACCCGCGCATCATCGTCCGCTTCGAGGGCACGGTCGCCAAGGACGCGCCCACGGACACCAAGATCGGCAACCAGTGGGCATTGACACTGAACAACATGGTCACCCCGAGCAACAGGGTGTGGAACGAGCCTCCCGACTTCACGCCGGTGAAGAAGGACACCCAGGCCGACCCGTCCATCAGCATCGACGGCAAGACCGCTCTGCTGGGCGACCGGATCTACTACCGCGTGACCATCGACGCCAAGCAGACCAACCAGGCCTACAAGGTCTGGAGGCTCGGCATGACCGACGACTGGGACGACGAATACCTCTCCCTTGACGCCAAGCGCATCGAGGTCACCGATACCGCGACCGGCAAGGACGTGACCGCGAAGTTCAACATCGCGGCGATCGACGGCGTCGCCTACGTGTACGCCAAGACCGCGGACACGAAGGTGCCGGCCACCGGCGAGACCATCAAGGGCGACCCCCAGCCCAAGAACCTCAAGGAATACGCCGAAAAGAAGGACCACGACCCGTTGAAGGAGCCGGCCATCGACCAGTCGATGCTGGGCACGAGCTACAAGGTGATCCTGCCGATGACCGTCATCAAGGTCACCGACGGACATATCGTGAAGAACAAGGCCACGCAGGTCGTCAACGACACCCGCAAGGACACCAACGAGGTCGCCAACCCCCTCAAACCCGTCAACCCGTCCAAGGACGTGGTCGTGAAGGTGGACGGCGAATCCATCGACAAGCGGAGCGTGTACCTCAACAGCCTGTTCCTCTACCGTCTCGACAGCTCCGTGCTGCCCGCGCACCGCGCCTACCAGAAGGTCACCGACTGGAGCATCGCCGACCCGCTCGACACCGAGCACGACCAGTACACCGGCCAATGGGCCGTGTACGCCATGCGCGACCTGACCGAACAGGGCAAGGTGATCGCCCATAAAGGCATGAAGATCGCCGGCAGCGGCTTCGACGCCGGCGCATACGGCGGCGAACTGTTCACCCTCGCGCAGGACGACAAGGGCGTGGTCACCGTTACCGCGACCCAGCGCATGCTCGACCTCGTCAGCGGCAACGACGAAAGCGAGCAGGCATGGACCGCGTTCATCCAGTGCAAGCGCGTCAAGACCGGCGAACACATCGCCAACCGGTTCGACGAAACCCTCAACGGCACCAAACGGCCTTCCAACCAGGTCGAGACGCACACGCCCGACATGACCCCGAGCCTGAAGATCGAGAAATGGGACGAGGCCTCCGGCTGGCCGGCCGGCGACCGCGACCAGGTCAAGGACGCGCTGGCCATGCAGGGCGACACGCGCATCGTGTTCACCATCACCAACACCAGCACCACCGACCCCGACACCAAGCAGGGCGCATGGTACCGAACCAAGGACCTGAACCTCAAGGACCAACTGGTCGCCGGCGACAGCCGGGTGACCGATCTCGAATACCCCGCCGATTGGGACAGCCGCATCCTCAAGCCCGGCGAGAGCGTCGAGGTCAAGGGCGTCCTCAAGGGCGTGACCGACCATCACACCGACCGCGCCACGGTCACCGGCACGCCTCTGATCGAATGCGTCGTCTCCGACCCGGATCCGTTCGACGGCAAGGACGAGACGTCCGCACCTGATGACGCGGTCACGATCGACGGCAGGCTCGTCTGCCCCGACACCGAGGTGGTCAGCAACACCGACGACTGGAACGGCTACCGGACCGGGCTCGCCCACACCGGCGCCGCCATCCAGGGCGTGATCGCCGCGGCGATCACCCTGCTCGCCGTCGGCGTGGGACTGGTCGCCGCCCGCAGGTTCAGGCGCGGGAACAACGCCGCCGGCCGTCACTCCGGCACGATGCAACCCGTCGATGCCGAGGACGCCGACGCGGATGCCGTCGAAACCGCCGATCCGGTTCCCGGCGGGCAATCCGTGGTCTGACCGAAGCGGCAGGGACCGCTCTCTGCCGCGATGATTCTTCCGGCCGGACGACAATCCGGCCGGAACCCCGCCGGTTCTCTTCCTTCTTCTCTCCCCGGCGGGCATGGCAACGGCCCGGCGCCAACGGTTCAAACCGTTAGCGCCGGGCCGTTCCCTTGCTGCCTTGATTACTTACTGCTTGTCGGGTTCCTCGGAGGCGAGTCGTTCTTCGAGCTGTTCGACGATGTGATCGTGCATGTTCTCGTCGATCTTGACGGTCAGGAGGAAGACGACGAGGCTGGCGACGATGCCGGCGAGCGGCAGGTAGTAGGCGCAGGTCTTGAACGTGCGGATGTTCGCGGCGGTCATGTCGGCGGCGGTGGCGTTGCCGACCATGCCGGCGGCGACGGCCACGAAGCCCACGATGCCGTTGGACAGGGCGCCGGCGATCTTGTCGAGCATCGGGCGCACGGAGAGGGTGACGGCCTCGTTGCGCTTGCCGGTCTTGAGCTGTCCGTATTCGATGGAGTCGGTCATGCTCAGGATGGCGGTCATCTGGATGGTCTGCGCGGGCAGGTAGAAGAGGACGAGCGCGACGATGACGACGGGCAGGTTCATGGGCGCGATGATGAACAGCGTGTAGCCGGCGATCATGAACGCCATGCCGGCGGTGTACAGCCAGCGGCGCGGGATGCGGCGGTTGAGCACCGGGTAGAGGGGCGTGGTGACCAGTCCGGTGATGACCGGGATGACGCCGGCGATGGAGAAGCTGTCCGGCGCGCCGAGCACGTATTTGAACTGGTAGAAGAGCACGCCGGTGGTGGCGACGTTGGCCACGGAGTACAGCAGGTAGCTCAGGGCGACCCACAGGAGCTGGTCGTTCTGGGCGATGGCCTTGAACGCCTCGATGGGGTTGCCGTTGGCCTCGGCCTTGGCGCGCAGCTCGCCCTGGTTCTCGCGGGTGCCGAACGCGACGCTCCACGCGGTCAGCAGGCCGAGCACGGCGATGATGATGGCGAACGCGGCCCAGCCGGTGCGGCCCTGCTCCCATTGGCCGGTGAACTTCCAGGTGAACCAGCTGACGACGGGCACGACGATGACGGTGACGCCGTTGTAGCCGATGGATCCGGTGAACGCGCCGAGCGCGGTGTACGTGCTGCGTTCGTGCGAGTCGGAGGAGATCGCGGGGATCATGCCCCAGTAGGAGATGTCGCGCAGCGAGTAGATCACGTCCAGCAGGATGAACACGATGACGAACAGGACCATGAACACGCCGGTGTTCACGTCCACGAGGCCGAACAGGCCGGTGAACACCATGATCAGCAGGATGCCGGGCACGAGTCCGCCGATGAACTGCCAGGGGCGGAACCGGCCCCAGCGGGTGTTCGTGTTGTCCACGAGGTTGCCGAGCAGCGGGTCGAGGAAGATCTCCGCGATGCGGATGACCACCACGAGTCCGGTGATCACCGCGATGAGGCGCGCGGCCAGCGTCTTGTCCACGTCGACGAACAGCGCGGTGGTCACGAACGTGATGAAGAACGTGCTCATCGTGTTGTAGAACGCGGCCTGTCCCAGATTGCCGAACGCGTATGCGATCTTCTGTCCCATGTTCCTCGCGGGCGCTGCCTGCGGCTGTCCGGGCGTCGCCGTGCGCTGTGTGGTGGATCCGCTCATGGTGTGGTGGCCTCCTTGCGACCTGTAAAGAATCCGTGCGCGGGAACAGCTCCGATCCCGCAAGACGCGAGTATAGAACTTTCTCAAAAAAGTAAAAAACTTTACCGCGTGTCGCAAGCAATGCCAACGAATCGCATTCGTCGATTCGACGCGACGCGCAGGGAAAAGACATCGCAGCAGCCGAATTATCGTTGCAATCAATAGATTTGCACAGGTTCTCGCAGTCGCCGTCGAGGCATGCGCAAGAAGTTGCGTAAATTAGTAAATATCTTTATCATCGTTGTGCAAGGAGTCACATTCGAAGGCTCCCGCACTGCGGCGGCAACGACGCGACGCAATCCGATGCGAAAGCGAGGACATCATGAACACAACCGACGATCAGCGGAAGAACGGCGATCCGATCGTCTCCCCGTCCATGCCGACGACGGCATGGCTCGCCGACCCGCGCGTGTACGCGGTCCACCGGCTCGACGCCCATTCCGACCATACGTGCTGGTCGCACGCCCCCTCCGGCGGCGAGGGCACGGATCTCACGCAGAGCCTTGACGGCGAATGGCGGGTCCGCGTCGAGACGGCGCCGGCGAACAGCTTCCCCGACGGGACGAGCGACGGACCGGATTGGATCAGCGACGTGTCGCCGCTGTTCGCCGCGCCGGGCTTCGACGACTCGTCGTTCCCCCGCGTGCGGGTGCCCTCGCATCTGGAGACCGCGGGACTGCTAGACCCGCAGTATGTGAACGTGCAGTACCCGTGGGACGGCCACGAGGACCCAAAGGCCCCGGCCATCCCCGAGCATGGCCATGTGGCGGTCTACCGACGCAAGTTCGCCGCGGAGGGCGCGGTCGCCCAGGCCATCCGCGAGGGCCGCACGGTGACGCTCACCTTCCAGGGCGCGGCCACCGCCATCTACGTGTGGCTCAACGGCGCGTTCGTCGGCTACGCCGAGGACTCCTTCACGCCCAGCGAGTTCGACGTGACGGACGCCGTCAGGAAGGACGGCAACGTGCTGGCGGTCGCCTGCTACGAGTATTCGAGCGCGAGCTGGCTGGAGGACCAGGACTTCTGGCGGCTGCACGGCCTGTTCCGCTCCGTCGAGCTCAACGCGAGACCCGCCGCCCACGTCTCCGACATCCACGCCGAAGCCGATTGGGAGCCTGCCACGTCGATCGGATCGCTCTCGCTGGACGTGCTGATCGACGGCGCCACGAACGCCGCGACGGCCGACCTCGCGCTGCGAGACAAGAACGGCACCATCGTCTGGCGCACCGCCACGGAAGCGGCCGGAACGCTGCACGCCGAAGCCGAGATCGACGACGCCGCACCCTGGAGCGCCGAACGCCCGGACCTGTACGAACTGTCCGTCACCCTGCTCGACGCGGACGGCAAGGTTCTGGAGACCGCGCGCACCCGCATCGGCTTCCGGCATGTGGCCATCGAGGACGGCATCCTCAAGCTCAACGGCAAGCGCCTCGTGTTCCGCGGCGTGGACCGCCACGAGTTCGACTGCCGGCGCGGCCGTGCCGTCACCGAAGAGGACATGCTGTGGGACATCCGCTTCATGAAGCGCCACAACATCAACGCGGTGCGCACCTCGCACTACCCGAACCAGTCACGCTGGTACGAGCTGTGCGACGAATACGGCATCTATCTGATCGACGAGACCAACCTGGAGACCCACGGCAGCTGGAACAGCCCCGGCGACATCCCCGTGGGCACCTCCGTCCCCGGTGACGACGAGGCCTGGCTGGGCGCATGCATCGACCGGCTGGACAGCATGATCATGCGTGACCGCAACCATCCCAGCGTACTCGTCTGGTCGCTGGGCAACGAATCCTACGCGGGCGAAGTCCTCAAGGCCATGAGCATGCACGCGCATCGGCTCGACCCGGGCCGTCCCGTCCACTACGAAGGCGTCAATTGGAACCACGCCTATGATGGGATCAGCGATTTCGAAAGCCGTATGTACGCCAAGCCGGACGAGATCCGCGACTGGCTCGAACACGGCGACGAGCGTGGCGCGGCGAACAAGCCGTTCGTCAGCTGCGAGTACATGCACGCCATGGGCAACTCGTGCGGCGGCCTGAGCGAGTTCATCGACCTCGAACAGTACGAGCGCTACTCCGGCGGGTTCATCTGGGACTACATCGACCAGGGGCTCGTCCAGCGCCTGCCCGACGGGAGCGAACGACTCAGCGTCGGCGGAGAATGGGGCGACCGGCCGACCGACTACGAATTCGTGGGCAACGGCATCGTGTTCGCCGACCGCACGCCCAGCCCCAAGGCGCAGGAGGTCAAGCAGCTGTATTCGCCGATCAAGCTCACCCCCGACGGGCACGGCGTGACCATCGAGAACCGCAACCTGTTCATCGGCACCGACGGCTACGTGTTCGCCGCACGGCTCCTCGAAGACGGGCGCGAGATCTGGCACGCCGACTACCGGTTCGACGTGGCCGCCGGAGACACCCAACGCCATGACATCGCCTTCCCGGACATCGACACGGACGGGAACACGCGCGAGGTCACCTACGAGGTCGATCTCCTGCTCGCCGAATCCACCGCATGGGCGCCGGCCGGCTACGAGCTCGCGTTCGGCCAGCTTACCGGCACCCTCAACCCCGAACGGGACATCACCGAGACCGATTATGACGACGACGGCCGCGCGACGGTCACGCTCGGCCGGTGGAACACGGGCATCCGCCGCGACGACGAGGAAATCCTCCTGTCGCGCACCCAGGGAGGCATCGTCTCCTGGACGCGGGACGGACGGGAAATGGTCATCCGTCGCCCTGAACTCGTCACCTTCCGCCCTCTGACCGACAACGACCGCGGTAACCGTTCCGGATTCGACCGTGCAGCATGGTTCGCGGCCGGCCGCTACGCCATCGTGACCGATACGAGCATCACGCAATCCGACGACGGAGGACTCACGGCCGAATACCGGTACGAGCTCGCCGACCCGGGCCACACGCCCGTGACGGTCGCCTACCGCATCACGTCCGACATGCACATGCGACTGACCGTCGAATACCCCGGCGGTGTCACCAACGCCGCCAGCCTGCCCGCGTTCGGTGTCGAATGGGAACTGCCCGGCGAATACACGCAGCTGCGCTACTACGGGCCCGGCCCCGAGGAAACCTACCGCGACCGCAAGCAGGGCGGCAAGCTCGGCATCTGGGACACCACCTCAGAGGCAAGCATGGCGCCGTATCTCATGGTGCAGGAAACCGGAAGCCACGAGGACGTCCGCTGGCTCGAAGCCACCGACATCCAAGGCCACGGATTGCGCGTCAGCCAGCGCGGCGACCGTCACTTCACGGCCAGCCTGCTGCCATGGAACACCTACATGATCGAAGCCGCGCGCCGCCATGAGGACCTGCCCGCCCCGCGCCACAACTACCTGCGTCTGCTCGCGGCGCAGATGGGCGTCGGCGGAGACGACTCCTGGGGAGCCCCCGTCCACACGGCCTACCAGCTGCCCGCAGGCAGGCCGCTCACCCTCGACGTGAACCTCGAACTCATCTGACCGGCAACGGGCGGCGGCATGCACCACCATGCCGCCGCCTGTGCATATTCCCCAAAACACACCCACAGAAAAGAGGCAATCAATCATGGCTGAAGTGATCATCATCAAGAACGAGAAGGAGGCCGGCGAGATCTACGGCCGTTGCGTGGCGGACCTCATCAAGGCCAAGCCGGACGCGGTGCTGGGACTCGCCACGGGCTCCAGCCCGCTGGCCGCCTACCAGGCCCTCGCCAAGATCGTGCACGAGGAGCACATCGACGTCTCCAAGGTGCGCGGCTTCGCGCTCGACGAGTACCTGGGCCTGCCGCTCGACCACCCGCAGTCCTACCACTCCACCATCCACCGCACGGTCGTCGAGCCCCTGGGCCTCGACCCTGCCAAGGTCCACGTGCCCGGCGACGTGCTGAACGGCGCCCCGCTCGAGGACGGCGACAAGATCGCCGCCGCCGGCCCGGCCTACGACGCGGCCATCGAGGCCGCGGGCGGCATCGACGTGCAGATCCTCGGCATCGGCACCGACGGCCACATCGGCTTCAACGAGCCCGGCTCCTCCCTCGCATCCGGCACGCGCGTGAAGACCCTGGCCGAGCAGACCCGCATCGACAACGCCCGCTTCTTCGACAACGACATCAAACAGGTGCCGACCCACTGCATCACGCAGGGCATCGGCACGGTCCTCAAGGCCCGCCACCTCGTGCTGCTCGCGTTCGGCGCGGGCAAGGCCGAGGCCATCGAGGAGACCGTCGAGGGCGGCGTGAGCGCGTTCTGCCCGGCCTCCGCGCTGCAGCTGCACCCGCACGCCACGATCATCATCGACGAGGAGGCCGCCAGCCGCCTGCGCCACAAGGACTACTACCGCTACGCCTTCGCCCACAAGCCGGCCTGGCAGGGCATCTGATCGGCAATCGAACGGTTCGGGCTCCTTCTTTCTCCGCAAAGAAGGAGCCCGAACGCATACAGGAAGGAAATCATGACGCAGGACAGAAACGAGATCGTCGCGCGCGTGACCGCGGCGTTGGAAGGCGAGGCCAAGCCGGTCGCGATCCGCGGGGCGCGCAAGGTGGATGCCCGCGGCGAGCAAAGCGGATATTGGGTGGTCTCGGACGCGCGCGGCGTGATCGTGGGCACGGGCGCCGCGACGGCGGACGGCAGCGGCGAGGAGGCGTTCGAGCATGCCTGCCGCACGGTCGGCATCGACCCGGCCGCTCCATCGGGATCGGACGGTGCGGTTATTGACGCGGCCGGGCGGATTTTGACTCCTGGTTATGTGGACATCCATTCGCACGGCGCCTGGGAGAAGAGCTTCGACGACGGCCCCGACGGCATCGACATGGCCCGCGCCGGCCACGCGGTCCACGGCACCACCCGCCAGGTGCTCTCGCTCATCACCAACCCGATGGACGTGATCTGCCGCAACATCCGCACCGTGCGCGAGAAGATGGCCACCCGCCCCGACATCCTTGGCTGTCACCTCGAAGGCCCGTTCCTCGCCCTGAAACGCAAGGGCGCGCACGATCCGAACTGCCTCAAGGACCCGGTGCCCGAACTCGTGGGAACCATGCTCGACGCCTCGGGCGCCGACCCCGCCGCCGGCAAGATCGGCTGCATCCGCCAGATCACCATCGCGCCGGAGCTTGAGCACGGCATCGGCGCCATCCGCCAGTTCGCGGCCGCCGGCGTGGTGCCCGCGGTCGGCCACTGCGACGCCGACTACGCCACCGCCCAGGCCGGCTTCAACGCGGGCGCCGGCATCATGACCCACATGTTCAACGCGATGAACGGCCTGCACCATCGCGAACCCGGCCCCATCCCGGCCGCCGTGGAGGACCCGCGCGTCACCATCGAGCTGATTAATGACGGCTTCCACGTCCAGAACCCGATGGTCAAACTCGGCTTCGGACTGGCGCCCCACCGCATCGCGTTCGTCACCGACGCGATGGCCGCCACCGACTGCCCCGACGGCGCGTACAAGCTCGGCGAACTCGACGTGAACGTCATCGACGGCCACGCTCGCCTCGTGTCCAACGGCGCCATCGCCGGCTCCACGCTCACCCTGGAGGTCGCGGTCCAGCGCGCGGTCAACGAACTCGGCTTCAGCCCCGTCGCCGCCGTCGAGGCCGCCACCCTCACCCCGGCACGCGCCTTCGGATTCGACCGGGTCAACCCCGTCACCGGCGCTCCGCTCGGCCTCATCGCCCCCGGATACGCCGCCGACCTCAACCTCCTCGACCCCGCCGACTGGACCGCCCAGCACGTCTGGTGCGCCGGCCGCCAGGTGAAGTAAATTACCTCCTTCGCAAAATCGTCCATGTTGACTCCAAAAAGAAAGCAAATTTTTTTCAACATATTTAAATCGGGTTCATTAACATCTCTCTCCCAATTCGATAGTGCCTGCCGGGTAACATTCAATTCCCCGGCTAGTTCTTCCTGTGTCATTCCCAATTGTGTTCGCAGATGACGTATTTGCTTTCCTGTTGTAATATTCGTCTGTTCCTGGTTCAAAATAGTTTCTCCTCTCTGATACTGATTTTATCAATGATATTTCGCAATAGCCAGCAATGAACGCTTGCATTGCGCAAGACGTTACATTATCTTCTGAAACATATAGCGCACCTTGTCCAGGCGGCTGTTTGGACGGCGGGGCTGGATGACTGGCTTGCCGACAGCGGCCTGATACCCTTTCAGTTCTGTAAGGCATACGCTCTGCCCGTTGGTGTAAAAGGCCAGATCAGTACGGTATGCCTGTATACAGCGGGCGGGAATCTCGCCAGTAAAGACAACTTCATCCTTTTTTACGAGGCTTCTGCTGTTTTCGTGGGTTAGGTTCTTGGTCGAGGCAGGTGTATGTCGAGTCCGCCGCATCGGAGCATGACGAGCGCGATGAGGTTGTTGACGTGGTGGAAGCCGTAGGCCATGC
>NZ_JBKEVI010000008.1:0-117166 GCF_056357035.1 Bifidobacterium sp. LH_417 | reverse complement strand
AAACGCGCATGGAGGGGACGCAAGACCCGCCGTCCGTCAGGATGGAAGGCAGACCCCCGCGAAGTGCGAACCAAGCAGCCGGGCGACCGGCGTCAGACTTGGAGCGGACGGCCGCAAGACCGTCCTGCAAACTAGAACAAACTAGCTTGCAACGGTGACTGTTCTCCGACCCGACGGCGATAGACTGGACGGCGACAGCATCCACCATCACCAGGAGGGAACCATGCCCGTCATTCACACCCATGTCTCCGTGAAGACCACCAAGGAGCAGCGCGAGGCGCTCAAGGCCGCCTATGGCAAGGCGATCACCGCCGTGCCCGGCAAGTCCGAAGGCTGGCTCATGTGCCCGTTCGAGGACGATATGCCGATCTACTTCGGCGGCTCCGACGACCAGCCGGCCGCCTACGTCGAGGTGAACGTGTTCGGCCGCGGCGCCATCCCCGGCTCCGCGTGGGAGAAGCTCACCCGGCAGATCATGGCCGCGCTCGACAGCGAGCTCGGCATCCCCCAGGACCGCACGTACATCCGCTACACCGCCACCTCCGACTGGGGCTGGAACGGCGGCAACTTCTAGGCCCTGACACCCAGAGGATAGAGCGAAACCCCGCCACGAAGGCGGGGTTTCGCTCTATCATGCGACGATTGCGACGATTGCGACGCTCAGACGATCTTCGGCATCGGGGTGGTGAGGCTGGTGGTCAGGTTCACGTGGACCAGTCCGGCGCCGGCGTGCACCTCGACCTTCTTCAGCGTGACGGTGCGCTCGTCCTCGGGGGCGCGGTCGTTGTCGGTCATCGTCGCCGGGGACTTGACCGCGACCAGCGCGAGGTCGGCGAGGGAGAAGCCGGCGGACTCGCACAGCTTCACGGCCTCGTCGCGGGAGGCGAGGAAGCCGTCCTTGAACTTGACACGGTCGGCCGGAACGCCGTACGCGTGCTCGGCGACCCACTTCACGTTCTCGATGACGGACATGCCCTTGTGGCTGTGCGGGCGGGCCGGCATCGAACCGTTGACGATCACGTCGACGAACGCGTCGAGCTGCGGGGCGAGCGCCTCGCCGCCGTCGCGGTACAGGTTGCCGATGATCGGATCGCGGAACTCGAGCTTCGCGGCGGTCTCCTTGAGGGCCGGGATCTGGTCGTCCTCGCCGTCCCACAGGTTGATGAGCGGGAAGGTGGGGATGTCGAGGCCTTCGAGACGGTTCACGTGGAACGGGTAGCGCCACGCGAGGTCCGGGTCGTCGCGCCACGTGGAGGCGCGGGTCACGACGATCGCGGCGGACGGCCACTGCGCGTCGAACTCGCGGCAGGCGATGTCGAGCCACTTCTGCGCGCCCGCGTCGGTGCCGTAGCCGGCCTCGACGATGACGACGTCGTGCAGCGCGCACGCCATCTCGACGGAGACGAGCGTCGGGATGCCGATGGACACGTTGGCGAACGGGCCGCCGTGCACGTACACCGGGGAGCCGTTGACGGTCTCGGTCTTCGCGGGCTTGACCGCGTCGGCGAGGATGCCGGTGATGCGCCACAGGTCGATGAACTCGCCGAAGGTGACGGCCTTGCCGTCCTTCGTGCCGGCGATCATCTTCGCGACGCGCTGGCCGATCTCGTCCATCGAACGGGACAGCACGACGATCTGCATGAGCTCGCAGGTCGGGGTGAGCACGACCTTCTCCTTGACATCGCCCTTGCCGTAGTCGACGGCGATGGAGCGCAGGGAGCGGGACGGCACTTCGGAGACGCGCGGCACGAGGATCGTGTCGAGCTTGCCCTCGTCGACGGCCTTCTCGGCGAAGGAGACGAGCAGGTTCTGGGCCGCCTCGATGGCGCCCATCTCGCCGCACAGACCCCAGTCGATGAGCTCCGGGTGGGTCAGGGAGGCCTTGCCGCCGCCGGACGCGCCGCCCTTGGAACCGGCGGCGGTGATGCCCATGCTCGGCTGGCGCAGCACGGCGGCCGCGTCGATGCCGCGCTCGTTGAGCGCGTCGATGAGGGCGATGGTCGTGGTGGTCTTGCCTTCGCCGCGCGATGCCTTGAGCGGGGTGTCCGCGGTGACGAGCACGACCTTGCCGTGCTTGCGCGGGGCATCCGGGTTCTTCTTCAGGTAGTCGAGGTATCCGAACGCGTCGATCTTCTCGACCAGGCCGTACTGGCTGGTGAAGTCTGCGATGGTGGTCATATGGGAAATGCCTTTCTTTTCGCTGTATGCACCATTCATGCACATGTGTAGCACATTGTTGTTGCCTCCCGCTGACGGACGAGGCGGCTTAGAAGTCGGACATGTGGAAGCCGTTCTTCATCGCCATGGACCGCGTGTACAGCACGGAGTCGAGCAGCGCGTCGGTCTCGGCCTTCAGCTGGTCGGCCATGGTCTGGTTGGCGGCGGCCAGGATCGCACGCACCTCGTCGTCGCGCACGGCGTCGACGATCTCGTCCGGCTCCATCGGCTGCACGTCGCCGTCCACGTTGTCCGCCTCGAACTCCTCCTCGGCGGCGGATTCCGCGGCGGCCTCCGCGTCCGTGAGACCGAGTCGCGCGACCTGCTCGTCGGTCGCGGCGACGAGGCGGTGGCCGGCGGCAAGCGTCTTCTGCTGGTAGCGTTCGACGGCGTTCGCGGTGTCGGCGAACGCGCCGTCGCACAGGGCGGCGATCACGCGGTTCGCCCAGTAGAAGTTCTCGGTGGTCACGCGCGTCGTCGTGTCGGCGAGGTAGGCGGGCGTGGAGTCCACGTTCGGATAGAACGGGACGAGCGTGTTGAACGGGTTGGAGCCATACGCCATCCACTGGATCGCGCGGTTCGCCTGCGGACGGTACGGGCGGATCTGCAGGACGGCGAGCTGGCTCTGACGGTTGATGCCGATCGTGCGGTACATGTGGCGCGTGCGCTCGTCGCCGAGCTTGCCGTACGGATCGTACGGGGTGCCCTGGTAGTGGCCGGACAGCACGTACTTGACGTCCTCGATCGTGATCTTGCGTTCCGGCTGGCGCGCCCACGGGATGTCGTTGTTCTCCGGGCCGTGGTCGGCGTCGGCACCGTCCCACACCTCGTCGTACGGGTTGAGGAAGCGCTGCATCCACCAGGCGCGCGGCGTGTTGTACACGTGGTCGGAGTCGGAGTGGGAGCCGAACGCGTCGCGCGGGTTGAACGGGGACGTGTTCTCCACGGCGAGGTCGAGGTGGTTCGTCTCGATGAACTCGGCGAGGTCGGCGGAGCACATGTGGTCCTCCTGGTCGCCGAGCGCGTCGTCCAGGTCGAACTCGTCGATGCCGAGCTGGTTCGGCATCGTCACGTACGCCTCGTCGGGCACGCGCTTGGCGATCCAATGGTGGCCGCCGACGGTCTCCATCCACCAGATCTCGTTCGCGTCGGAGAACGCGGTGCCGTTCATCTCGTACGTGCCGTACTCTTCGAGCAGCGCGCCGAGACGCGCGACGCCCTCGCGCGCGGTCCTCACGTACGGCAGGACGATGGTGAGGAAGTCCTCCTCGCCGATGCCGCCGGGGATCTCCGGCTCGTAGCCGTCCTCGCCTTCCGCGCCGCGCGCCGGGACGAGCTCGACGAACGGGTCGGCGCCGAGCACGCGCTCGTTCGTGGTGAGCGTCTCGGTGGCGCTCATCGCGACGTTCGCCTCGTTGACGCCCGCCTCGCCCCAGATGCCCTCCTTGCGGTCCGCGTTCGGCACGTGCGTGTACTGCAGCGGATCGTCCGGCAGGTCGATCTCGACGTGCGAGATGACGGACTTGTAGCGGCGCGGCTGGTCCTCGGGCTTGACGACGAGGAACTGCTTCGGGCAGAACTCGCCGTTCGCGGAATCCTCGTTGCGGGCGATGATGGTCGAGCCGTCGTAGCTCGCGTCCTTGCCTACCAGAATCGTGGTGCAGGCCATGGGTGTGTGGTGTCCTTTCTTTATGTTCTTCGTTGTTCCGCTCCCGCGGATGGGAGCCGTCGCGCGCCGCACTCCCCTCGCTCCCGCTGGCGGGAGCAGTCATGCAAAGCGCAACCGAGTCCCCTCGCTCCCGCTGGCGGGAGCTGGCGCGCGCAGCGCGACTGAGGGTGGCTGTTCGGGGGTACCCACTCGCGGCGGTCTCTCCCCCACCCGGCTCCGCCGGGAGCCCCCTCGCCAGAGGGGGCCGACAGCGGAAGGCTCAGGCCTTGCCGGTGAGGAAGATGCCGGCCTGGTCGGGGGTCTCGCCGCATTCGCGCAGCTTGTGCAGCAGCTCGTTCATCCAGAAGCCCTGATTCAGGCCGGGCAGCGGCTCCTTGGTGGCGTAGACGTGCAGATAGTAGTCGTGGTCCTGGTCCGGCGGCTGCGGACCGTTGTACCGCATGGTCACGGCCGGGTCGTTCTCGCGGCCCACGAACTTGGAGGCTGACGAGTTGCGCCCCTGCACTGCCTCGGGGATCATCGCGGCCATCTGACGGGAGAAGTCCGGCGGGATGGCGAGCGCGTGCGCATCGTTGAAGTCGAACATGAGCGCGTCGATGGGCAGGTTCGCGACGGTCCAGTGAATCCATTCGAAGCCGCACACGGGAATCGAGTCGGGATCGGTGAGCGTCCAATGCAGGTACTGGGCGTCCGGGGCGACCTCGTCGATGTAGAAGGGGAAGGAGATGACGGGCACGCCGCCCGTGCGGTATTCGGGCGCCGCCGCCTTGGCGAAATCGTCCGGAACCACGGTGAAATCAGCTGAAATCTTCATGCCCCCAGTGTATCGCGCGGAAGATCGCGTATCGGCGCCGAATACACGCCGAATACGGAAAAGGCCCGGCCCGGGCCGATGAGGAGTGCTCATTCCCATCGGCCCGGGCCGGGCGACAAAGGTGACCCGGCGAAGGGGTCCGGATCACGTATTCATGCATCATGGCCGACGGCGCACCTGCGGAGCACGGCGACGGGCCACGAACGCGTCACGCTCAGGCGTGCGCGGGAACCCTGGGATCAGTCGCCCCAGGCCGGCTTGTAGAAGTCGCCGTTGAGGGCGGCCTCGGCCTTGGCCTTGGCTTCCTCGAAGGTGACTTCGGCCAGCTGGGCGCGCACGTCGTCCAGCGCCACCGGGGTCATCGACAGGGAGTTCACGCCGATGCCGGTGAGCACGACTGCCAGATCCGGGTCGGCCGCGGCCTCGCCGCACACGCCGACCGGCATGCCGTGGGCGTTGCCTGCGTCGGCGATCAGCTTGATCGCACGCAGCACCGCCGGGTGCCATGCGGTCTGGTAGTTGGAGACGGAGCCGAGGATACGGTCGGCCGCCATCGTGTACTGGGTCAGATCGTTGGTGCCGATGGAGACGAAGTCCGCGACCTCGGCGACCTTGTCGGCCATGAGGGCGATGGACGGCACCTCGGCCATCACGCCGACCTTCTTCAGGCCGAAGCTCTTGCCGAGCTTGACGAAGTAGGCGGCCTCATGCTCGTCGGCGACCATCGGAGCCATGACCCACAGGTCGGCGTCGGTCTGGGCGTCGGCGGCGGCGAGCGCCTTGAGCTGGCCTTCGAGAACCTCCTTGTGCACGCGCAGGGTGCGCAGACCGCGCAGGCCGAGAGCCGGGTTCGGCTCGTCCTCCGGGGTGAGGAACGGCAGCGGCTTGTCGGCGCCGGCGTCGAGCATGCGGATGACGACCTTCTTGCCCGGGAACTGGGCGAGCAGCTCGGTGTACGCCTTGGTCTGCTCCTCGACGCTCGGCGGCTCGGCGTTGCCGATGAACAGGAACTCGGAGCGGAACAGGCCCACGCCTTCCGCGCCGTACTCGAGGGCGGTCTTACCGTCGGCCGGCTTGCCGAGGTTGGCGAGCAGCGGCACGTGGTGGCCGTCCTTGGTGCCGCCGGCCTGGCCGCGCAGCTCCTTGGCACGGGCGGCCTTGGCCTTGGCGTGCTCGGCCTCCTCGATCTCGACCTCGGTCGGCTCGGTGACGACCTCGCCCTTGGCGGCGTTCACGATCACGGTGTCGCCGGTCTTGAGATCCTCGGCTCCGGCGGCGGAGACGACGGCGACGATGCCGCGGGCGCGCGCCAGAATCGCGGTGTGCGAGGTCGGGCCACCCTGCGAGGTGACGATGGCGAGCGTCTTGTTGAGATCCAGGCTGGAGGTGTCGGCGGGAGAGAGATCCTCGGCGACGAGCACGAACGGTTCGTCGGATTCCGGCACGCCCGGGGCGGGCACGCCGCGCAGCTCGGCGATGACGCGCTGGCCGACGTCGTGCAGGTCGGCGGCGCGCTCGGCCTGGTAGCCGCCGATCATCCTGAACATCTCCTCGACCTGGGCGAAGCCTTCGAGCACGGCGCGCTCACCGGTCTTGCCGCCGTTGACGAGGTTCTGAATGGAGGTGGCCAGCGACGGGTCGGAGGCGAACATGGCGATGGCCTCGAGGATCGGAGCGGCCTTCTTGGCGCCTTCATCGCCGTTCTTGGCCTCTTCGGCACGGTGGTTCAGCTCGGCGTTGACGGTGGCCAGAGCCTTGGTGACGCGCTCGTTCTCGACGACGGCGCTGATCGACGCATCGCGGCGCACATCGGCCGGCTCCTCCAGCGGCGGGGCCATGCGAATGACCTTGCCCACTGCGACGCCACGTCCGATTCCGCTTCCGGTGATAACCATGTTGAGCACTCCTTTATGACTGTCGTTTCACAGCCGGCATACCTGCGGCTCGTTCCGCAGCAACCACCCGCCGTTTCTGCACTCCAGCGGGTAATCCATTTACCGACGCATGACAGTATACACAGAAAACCCGTTGAAGCAACACGGGTAATCGTTTTCTGCGTGTCGTAGAAAAACGTGCTATAGTGCTTACCAGCGCAAGCCAGTGACTGACATGCGTGAAGGAAAACCAAAGACCAAAGGAGTGCTCCCATGGCAACCGTCACCCGTTCCACCGTCATCAACGACCCCGTCGGCATCCACGCCCGTCCGGCCGCCGAGTTCGCGCAGGCCGTCACCGCTTCCGGCCACACGGTCACCATCGCCAAGGGCGACGGCGCCGCCGTTCCGGCCGGCTCCATCCTGTCCGTCATGGGTCTGGGCGTCAAGCAGGGCGACACCGTCACCCTGACCGTCGAAGGCGACAACGCCGAGGCCGTGGCCGACTCCCTGGTCGAGACCCTGACGAAGGCCGAGTAAGACCGGCGATACAGACTTCGGCCTTCGCAGGCGCATTGCGGAAGCCGATCATCTATTGCAAGACGAACTCGCCGTCCGCGCGGTATCATGCTGTGCTGGGCGGCGTTTTTGTTTCTCCGCACACGCGTGCGCCACCGCACCGTCGGACGGCGCAACGGCACGCACGTCATGCGCAACGCACACATAACAGGAAAGGGCACAGCACCATGGCCAACCGGGCGGCGAAATCCCCCAGTTCCATCCTCGAGGTCGCCACGCTGGCGAACGTCTCGACGGCGACGGTGTCCCGCGTGCTCTCCGGCCGCCGCACCAAGGACGACGACATCGCACAGCGCGTACGCAAGGCGGCCGCCGAACTCAACTATTCCGTGAACTATGCGGCCAGTGCTCTGAGGAGCGACGTGACGAACACGATCGGCCTGGTCATCCCCTCCGCGACCGACGCCTTCAGCGCCGGACTGCTCGACGCGCTCGAACCGGTCGTCGACTCGGACAGCCGTCAGCTCCTGCTCGGCATCGGCGCGAGCGAGGCTACGCAGGCGGACCGCATCGAGGCGCTCTGCTCACGCAAGGTGGACGGCCTGATCGCCGTCACTTCCGCCGGCAACGATCTGTCGCGCGTGTTCGACCGCTATGCGGACACGATTCCGATCGTGCAGGTGGGCGGGCATCAGCGCTCGTTCCGCACGAACATGGTCTCCATCGACGAGAATACGGCGATGGAGTCGATCATCCGCCACCTCGCCTCGCAGGGCGTCGCGTCGGTCGCCTACCTCGCCGGCAAGGAGGTCTCGTTCGAGTCGGCGGAACTGTTCACCATGTTCCACACGCAGGTGCGCGCCGCCGGCCTCCACACCGTCAGCGCGTGGAACCGGTTCGGTGATTCGACGGTGCAGCGCGGCTTCGACTGCACAATCCGTCTGTTCGGCGAATACGGGCACCCGGACGCGATCGTCTGCGCCGACGACACGATCGCGTTCGGCGTGATGATGGCCCTGCACGCGCTCGGCATGAGCGTGCCGGAGGACATCAAGGTGGTCGGCTACAACGACTCCCCCATCGCCGCCGCCACCCTGCCGACGATGACCTCGGTGCGCCCGCCCTACGACCGCATCGTCGCCGAGTCGCTGCGGCTCATCGAGGCGGGCACCGGCCATCCGAGCCACGTCGCGCTGCCGCCGCAGCTCATCGTCCGCGTCTCCAGCACGAAACGCTGATCCCCTGCCGGCCGCTCCCCTCAGGGGATCAGCGCGCAGAACAGAGCCTCGAAGACGAGCGTCGGATTGCCGTTGCCCATGAGCCGCTTGCGGGCGCGCGCGACCTCGTCGAGCCGCGCCAACGCCGCCTCGCGGGAGAGCCGCGCCGCAAGCTCGGTGATCGCCGCCCGGTTCTCCAGGTTGATGAGCCCGACCGCGTCCTCCGCATCGTTCTGCAGCACGGTGATGTCGCGGTAGACGGACGCGACCGAGTTGAGCGCGCGGTCGAGCACGTCGCGGCTGCGACGCGTCGCCCGCCGCTTCAACTCGTCCTTCTTCGCGATCGCGTTGTACGCGCCACGCAGCTTCGGCGGAATACGGTCGTCGGCACCGAGGCCGTTGACGCGGCGGAAGTCGGCTTCGGCGCGCGCCGCCTGCCCGGCGACATCCACTTCGGCCTGTGCCTTCGCATTGTCGATGAGGCGCCCCGCGAGCAGCACCGCGTCGGACGCCTTCGTGAGTTCCAGCACGCCGACGACGAGCTCGTCGCGGTCGGTCATCACGCGCTCGTCGGTCGCGTACAGTTTCGCGATGCCGATATGCCCCTCCGCGAGTCGCGCCGCACGCCGCGCGAGATGCGCGTCGGCGCCGACGCTCGACTCGAGATAGGCGGCGACGGCCGCGGGCTGCGGCACGGCGAGATTCACGATGCGCGTGCGCGAGCGAATCGTGGGCAGCACATCCTGCGCGCTCGGCGCGCACAACAGCCAGATGCAATGCTCGGCCGGTTCCTCGATCTCCTTGAGCAGCACGTTCGTCGTGCGTTCGAGCATGCGGTCGACGTCCTCGATGATGATGATGCGCCACGGCGCGGTGCTCGGCATCTGCTCGGACACGCCGATCAGCTCGCGCACCTCGTCGATGCCGATCGTCACCTTGTTCGTGGCAAGTACGCTCACGTCCGGGTGCGTGCCGGCGAGCACCTGCTTCGTGACCTTCGTCGGTTCGTCATCCAGACCGTGGTCCGGGCTTTCGAGCGCGGCGGCGAAGGCACGCGCGAGATTCGAACGGCCCGATCCGGGAGGCCCACAGATCAGCCATGACTGCGCGATCTGCTTGGGATCGCCGGCGGCGATCGCCTTCAGCTGCTCGACGATGGGCTTCTGCCCGATGATCGGATCCCATACGCTCATCGCGCGTCACCATCCTCACCGGCCGGCGCACCGGCCAGCACGTCGATGTCGCGCGCGATGCACGACCACACCGCGTCGATCGACTGCGACGCGTCGATGACGCGGAACCGGTCGGGTTCGGCGGCGGCGAGCTTCAGGAACGCCTCGCGCGTGCGACGCTGGAAACCGTCTCCGGCGGATTCCATGCGATCCTCGGCGTGGGTGAGGCGCGCATGCGACAGCGCGGGATCCATGTCGAGCAGATACGTGCGGTCGGGTAGCAGACCGCCGGTCGCCCACATGCTCAAGGAACGGATCTCGTCGGCGGTGAGCTCGCGGCCGCCCGCCTGATAGGCGAGGGAGGAGTCGAGATAGCGGTCGGTGATGACCACGGCGCCGCGGTCGAGCGCGGGACGGATGATCTCGGCGACGTGCTGCGCGCGATCGGCGGCGAAGAGAAGCGCCTCGGCGCGCGGGGCGATGTCGGCGGGGGCGGGACCACCCCCAGTCGGCTCACGCCGACAGCCCCCGCCAGCGGGGGCGGAGATGGAGGCGGGACTCTCACCAGAGGAGGCGGGGGCGGAGACGGGGGTTCCCTCACCAGCGGAGGCGGGGGCGGAGACGGAGGCGGTGCCGTGGAGGAGCAGGCGGCGGATGGCCTGGCCGAGCGGGGTACCGCCGGGCTCCCGGGTGACGACGACCTCGCGGCCCGCGGCCTCCAACGCCGCGCGCAGCCGTTCGACCTGCGTGGTCTTGCCGACGCCGTCGACGCCTTCAAAGGAAATAAACAATCCGACCATAGCTATTTACCATAACCGCTGGCGCGGATGCCTCCGCCCGCCGCTCCAGATACGCCAACAACCGGCTTCCGGCGAACAACGGCCCCGCAATCACTTCTTCTTGGCAGCGGGCTTGCGCGCCGGCTTGGCGGCGACGACCGGCGGGCGTTCGAAGCCCTCGTTCGCGGTGAGCCAGTCGACGTCGCCCTTCACGGTGGAAGCGGTGGAGCCGATCTTCTCCGCGATGCGCGTGTTCGCCCATCCCTTGGCGGCGAGCTTCTTCACCTCGGCACGGCGCTCGGCGCGCTTCGCCTCGACGGCACTCACCTTCGGCGCGGCCTTAGCACCCTTGGCACCACCCTTCGCCGCGGAACCCTTGGCACCGGAGCGACCGCCGCGGCCACGCTTGGTCGCCGGCCCCATCGCGCGCTTCTCCGCGAGGATCCGGTACGCGTCCGCCGGCTCGATGGTCGCCGGATCGTACTGGCGCGGCAGCGTGCGGTTCGTTTCGCCATCCGTCAGGTACATGCCGAAACGGCCTTCCTTGATGACGACCGGCTTGCCGCTCTCCGGATCGTTGCCGAGCGTGCGGACCGGCGGCTTGGCGGCGCCACGGCCGCGCCCACGGTACTTGGGCTGCGCGAACAGGTCCTTCGCCTGATCGATGGTGACGGTGAAGATCTCGTCCTCCGAGTTGAGCGAACGGGTCTCGCTCGCCCCGTCCGCCTTCGTCTTGGTGAGGTACGGACCGTACCGGCCGTTGTTCGCAGCCACCGTCACGACCGTCGTCTCGCCGGTCTCGGCGTTCGTCTCCTCGTAGGAGCCGACTTCGCGTGGCAGGCTCAGCAGCTTCAACGCGTCATCGAGCGTGAGCGATTCCGGGCTCATCGTCTTGAACAGGCTCGCCATCTTCGGACGCGGCGCATCCGACTTGCGCGAGCGGCGCGGCGCTGGCTTGCCGGCCGCCTCCGCCTCCTTCGCGGCCTTGCGGGCCTCGGCTTCGGCGGCCGCCGCCTCGGGCGTGATCAGCGCGACATACGGGCCGAACCGGCCGTTGCGTACCTCGACGGTGCCGCCGGTCGCCGGATCGGTGCCGAGCGCGCGGGGGCCTCCGGAATGGTTCTCGATAAGGTCGCGCGCGACCTCGACGGTGAGCTCGTCGGGCGCAAGCGTGTCGGGCAGGGAGGCGCGCTTCGGATTGCCTTCGGCGTCGAGATGCTCCATGTCCTCGAGGTACGGGCCGTAACGGCCGACGCGCACGTGCAGGCCATCGCCGATCTCGATCGTGTTGATGGCGCGCGCGTCGATTTCGCCGAGCTGTGCGACCTGCTGCTGCAGGCCCTCATGCGCCTCGTCGGCGTTTTGCGCGGCACCCGAGCCGGAACCGAAGTAGAAGCGGGTGAGCCAGTCACGTCCGGTTTCCTTGCCATGCGCGATCTGGTCGAGCCCGTTCTCCATCTGCGCGGTGAACTGGTAGTCGACGAGCTTGGGGAACTTCGTCTCCAGCAGCTTGGTCACGGCGAACGCCAGCCAGGAGGGGATGAGCGCCCGGCCGCGCTCGTACACGTAGCCGCGGTCGATGATCGTGGAGATGATCGACGCGTAGGTGGACGGGCGGCCGATCTCCTTGGCCTCCAGCGTCTTGACGAGCGAGGCTTCGGTGTAGCGTGCCGGCGGCTGCGTCTCATGCCCGTCGGCGCTCACGTCGGAGGCGGCGAGCTCCTGTCCCTCATGCATCGGCGGCAGGGATGCGTTCTCGTCGGCGTTCTTCGCCTTGCCCCCCGCGGCGCCCGCGGCACTCGCCGCCTCGGCAGCCTTCGCCGCGGAAGCGGAAGAGGAGGCGGCAGCGTGGCGCCCCTCCCCCGTCGCCTTCATGAAGCCCGGGAATTCGATCACGGTGCCGGACGCCTGGAACAGCGCGTCCTCGACCACGCCGTCGCCGCCCATGGCGGGCGCGGCGAGCTTCACCGTGGCGGTCGAACCGGTTGCGTCGGCCATCTGCGAGGCGAGCGTGCGCTGCCAGATGAGCCGGTACAGCTTCAACTGGTCACCCGGCACCTTGCCCACGAGCTCGTCCGGATCGCGGAACCGCGCGCCGGCCGGACGGATGCACTCGTGTGCCTCCTGCGCACCGGCGGTCTTCGTGGCGTACTGCTTCGGCGCGTCGGACAGGAACCGTTCGCCGAAATGATAGGAGACCGCGTCGCGCGCGGCGGCGATCGCCTCCTGTGAGAGCGTGACCGAATCGGTTCGCATATACGTGATGAAACCGTTCTCATACAGGCCCTGCGCGGCGCGCATCGTGGCGCGCGAGCTCATGCCGAGACGGTTGCCGGCGGTCTGCTGGAGCGTGGACGTCGTGAACGGCGGCAGCGGACGGCGACGGTACGGCTTCGACTCCATCGACACGACGGTGAACGGCACGTCGACGAGACCCGCGGCGAGCGTGCGCGCCTCGCCCTCGTCGAGACGGCGCACGTTGCCGGCGAATCCGTCCGGCGTGAGATTGCCGTCCGCGCCGAAGTCCTTCGACGTGGCGAGTCGTTTGCCGCCGAGTGCGACCATGCGCGCCTCGAACGTCGTCGGCTCGCCGGACGCGTCGGGCGCTTCGAGCGTCGCCGTCAGATCCCAGTAGGAGGCGCGGACGAACGCCATACGCTCGCGCTCGCGCTCGACGATGAGGCGCGTCGCGACGGACTGCACGCGTCCCGCGGACAGTCCCGGCCCGACCTTGCGCCACAGCACGGGCGACAGTTCGTAGCCGTAGAGACGATCGAGGATGCGGCGCGTCTCCTGCGCGTCGACCATGTCCGCGTCGACGGTGCGCGTCTGGTCGAGGGAACGCCGGATCGCGTCCTTGGTGATCTCGTGGAACACCATGCGCTTGACTGGCACCTTGGGCTTGAGCGTTTCGACGAGATGCCACGCGATGGCCTCGCCCTCGCGATCCTCATCGGTGGCGAGGTAGAGTTCGCTCGCGTTCTTCAACGCGGATTTCAGTTCGGAGACGGTGCGCTTCTTGTCGCCGTCGACGATGTAGTAGGGCTTGAAGCCGTCGTTCACATCGACGCCGAACTTGCCGTATTTCGCCTTGTCGGCGGCGGGAACCTGACTGGGTTGGGCGAGGTCGCGGATATGCCCCACCGATGCCATCACGGTGTATCCGTCACCCAGGTATCCGCCGATCTTGCGGGCCTTGGTGGGAGACTCCACGATCACCAGCTTGGTGCCGTTCGCGGTGCGTGTTGCCATGACCTCTCCTTCACCTCTCCGTTGTCGTTGCCACTGCCGTTCGTCACTGCCGTCGCGGCGCCCGTGCGTTCCACCGTCGTCGCGCGGTGCCGCCGTGCTGTCATCATACTCACCATCGGTGGCCATCCGTGTGTCCGCCGCCGTTTCAGCGCCGTTTCAGCGCCGCTTCGGCGGGGCCGGAGGCGCGCCGACGAGACCGAGTTTCGTCAACGGCGCGGCGGTGAGCTGACGCATCGCGAGCACAAGACCGAACACGAGCGTCGTCACGCCGCAGATCAGGATGATCGAGGCGGCGACCGCGCCGGAACGCGCCCATTCGGCGCTCATCAGCAGTCCGGGCACGACCTGCCACACTACGTATGCGCCATACAGGCAGGCGAACGCGCCGGCCGTCAACGCGATCGATCCGACGACCTGCACACCGGCCGAGGAGCGGCGCTTGCCGGTCTCGTCCATGCCGGAGGCGCGCGTGAACGCGAGCACGATCAACGCGATGCCGCCGACCAGCAGGATCGCCATGATCGCGTCGGATGGACGATGCCACTTGCCGTACACGACGGACAATCCCACGAACGCGCTCCACAGGCCGCCGGCGAGCGCGGCGACCCATCGCCACGCGCGGGAGACGGCGAACAGCAGCGCGACCGCCGCGGCGACGCCGAGGATCGTGTGGCCGCTCGGCGCGGAGTTGCCGGCGTCGATCGTCGTGTGGATGATGAACGGCCGCGGCAGCACGTCCTTGAGGAACGACGCGGCGAAGCACAGTACGCCGAACGCGACGAGCTGGCCGAGCAGCCACCAGCGTCTGCGCACGATGGCGACGATCGCGGCGGCGACGGCGAACACCGCGGAGCCGACGAGCACGGTCATGTGCGAGCCGGCGCCGAGCAGTCCGGCGAACCAGCCGGGAACGTAGTCGGTGAGGTACACCTCGACCATGTCGTCGAACGACTGTCCGCTTTCGGTGTGCATGCCGAGCCAGTAGACGCCCATCGCGGCGGCGACGAGCAGCAGGCCGAACACGACGCACAGCACGCGGCTCGACGTGCGCGGGCGGCGTGCGAGCGGATCGTCGTCGATGCGGCGGCGACGGGCGCCGCGACGACGATCGCCGGAGGCCGCGTCGACGGCGCGCAGGTCGATGCGCGCGGCGCCGGGCGCGGCGGCGGGACCGTGCGCGCCGCCGGTGCCGGAGATGTCGAGACCGTCCTGCGTGTCGGAGATGTCGAGGTCGGCGACGTCGGACAGGGCGTGGAGCGGGGACGCGGACGTTTCGGATGCGCCGGGCGCACCGGTGCCGGCCAACGGGGTGGAGATCGGCGCGAAGACCTGGGTGGAGGCCCGGCTGGAGGCCGACGCCGGCGTGGGAAGGTCATCCAACGGTTCGAAATCGCGCAACAGATTCACGGGCGCATGCGGATCGCGGATCTGCGGGCCTGTGGTCGTGGGTCGCTTGTCGTCACTCATGTTCTCCACACTAGCCCACGCCCACGCCTCTCCCCCGGTATCCCGGAGACATCGCCTGTAGTGCGATACCAGGGCGGCGGAGATTGAGAGGGCGGACGACAACGGCATAGGCGACACAGATGACGCAGATGACACAGATGACGCAGTCGGCGCAGGCGACACAGATGACGCAGTCGGCCCGTAAGACCTCACGACGGGGAGAACAAGCAAACAAAGAAAGGCGCCGAACCGTGAAAGCGCCTGTCGGCGCAAGGGCCGCTCGCGGCGGCAAAAAATGGAGCCCGGGGCTTAAGCACGGCCCGACGCGGATAACAGTATAACCCATCGCCGGTGTCATGCCACGCCGCGTCGTGATGCACCTCATGCCACCGGGATGCTGACGGGATACCGCTGGGATACCGCTGGGATACCACCGGACGTGCGATGCCGGATCGGAGGCCCATGCCCCGTACCCCACGCCCCGTGCGGTCCGTGCGGTCCGTGCGGTCCGTGCGGTCCGTGCGGTCCGCATGTGCGTCGCACGCGATTATGCGAACCCGCGGCGGCTACACTGGGGTTATGTCCGAGTCAGTGAACGAATTCGAGTTCGAGAGGCGGTTCTTCTGCCGGGAGCTGCCGCCCGAATACGATGACGGCGATACGCCCGCCCTCATCGTGCAGAGCTATTTCGTCTACGAGGACAATTATGCGTTGCGCGTGCGGTTGAAGACGCGCCGCGTGCGCATCGACATGACCCCCGATCTGGACCCGCGCGACGTGCTGGAACAGTACTGCGAGGATTTCACGCGCGCCTACGTCACCGTGAAGGGCCCGTCCGTAGGCGGCACCCGCTATGAGGCGGAACGGGAGATCGATACGCGCATCGCCGTCGAACTGGTGCGGCGCGGCGGCAAGCCGATCGTCAAGAACCGCTATTCCGTGTGGATCGCGGAGGATGGTTGGAGCGTGGACGTGTTCGGCGGGGCGAACGCGCCGCTCATCATCGCCGAAGCGGAACGCGCCACGCCCGTCACGAACCTCACGATTCCGAAATTCTGCGTCACCGAAATCACCGACCAGCCGCGGTTCAACAACGACGGGCTGGCCGGCCGGCCATTCGGCGAATGGCGCGAGGATTTCGAGCGTGAACTCGCCAGAACCGGCCCCCAGTTCCAACAGTTCTTCGGCCGGAACCGGATGGAGTGAAGGCCGGACGCGAATCAGGCGAATCAGGCGGATCAGTACATCAACGTGGCGAGGCGGCGGCGAGCGGCCTTGAGACGCGCGTCGGTCGGCTCGGGGATCGCGAAGTATTCGAGCAGGCGCTTGCGCACCGGCTCGATGTCGGCCTTGTGACCAGCGGCCACGAAGTCGAGCAGACGGTCGAAGGCGTCCTGAATCTGCCCGCCGATCATGTCGATGTCGGCCACGGCGAGCTGCGCTTCCACGTCGTCCGGCGCGGCGGCCGCGGCGGCGCGCACCTCGCGCACGTCCGCGGTGGCGGCGCGCGCGAGCAGCAGCGCCTTGGCGCGTTCGCGGGCGGCGAGCGCGTCGTTCGGATCGGATTCAAGCACCCTGCCGTATGCGGCGGCGGCGCCCGCGTAGTCGCCGGCCTGCGCCAGCTGATGCGCCTCCTGATGCTCCGGCGGCACGACGGCGGCAGCGGCGGCACCGGCACCGTCCGTGCCGTCCGCACCCGCCGCGGACGGGTCTCCCGAATACGGCGCGGTTCCGGTCACGCCGGCCTGCTGCGCCATCGCGACGATCTTCGGCAGCACCTGCTCCTTGATCTGCGTGAGTTCGTCGTCGGAGGGAAGCCCCTGGAGCAGCGGCATCGGACGGCCGCCGATCAGCGCGAACAGTGCGGGAGCGCCCTTCACCTGCAGCGCCTGCGCGATCGACGGGTTCTCGTTGATGTCGATGCGGGAGAGCTGGATCTGGCCGTTCATCGCGTTGACCGCGTCGGCGAGCGCGCGCGCCATCGGGAAGAGACGGTCGTCGGTGGGAATCCACAGGAGCAGCAGGATCGGGAACGTGGCGGAGGTGGTCACCATCGCCTGGAACGTGCTTTCGGTCGTGTCGATCACGTAGCCGCCGGCCGCGGGGGCACCGCCCGCCTGGCCGGGTTCGGCCTTCACCTGATGCGCGAGCGCCTCAAGATCGACGGCTCCCGCCAATGAGACCCCGGGATTGAACTTCGGCTGATCGGCCATGCCACGCCTCCAACTGTGTCGTATATACGTAATCGTGCATAAACAAAGATGCCGTCACTTATCTTAGTGACGGCATCCCCGATTCGCCTACAGCTATCCCTACAGCGCCTCGACCTTGACGGGCTGGCGTTCGGCGCCCACGGCGACGATCTTCGCGGCATCCCCGGTGGAGCCTGCCGGCGGAATGTACATGGCGATCACGTTCACATACGTGACCTTCATCGTGCTGGTGGCCTTGCCGTCGCCGAACAGCGCCTTCTCCTGGTCGGAGGCGGGCAGCGATTCGCGGCCTTCGCCGGCCTGACGCGTCCACGTGGAGTCGATGCGCGCGACGACCAGATCGCCGCCGTCGGTGGACCGCATGATCTTGAGCTGGTTCTTCGGGACGGTGAACTCCTGCTCCTGCGTGCCCTTGTTGGCCTCCATGCCCTGCTGGACCGTGGCGTCCAGTTGCTGGAGGTCGGAGCGGAACAGGTCGTCGGCGAACTTGTCCTTGTACTGGCTGGAGTCGCCGTTGTTGAGCAGGTCGGCATACCAGCTCACCGCGTTCTCCGGGGTGGTGACGAGCTTGGAATCCTTCGGGTCGCCCATGTCGGTGCCGAGCTTCGGCACTTCGAACTTCGGCAGCTTCGCCCCCTGGAACAGGCGCGCCACGCCCCACAGCTTGTAGTTCTGCCGGGCGGAATCCTGCGTCATGACGAGCAGACGCTTCGACTGCTGGTCATCGGTGGTCGTGGTGATTGTGAACACGGTACGCGGCCACCCGTCGTTGACGGGGATGACGGTCTGCGTGATCTTGCGCGGAATCGTCGCCTTCGCTTCGAGCGTGCCGGTCGCCGCGGCGATGGTGAGCTCGCTGGCGCGTATCTCGAGCTGAGGTCCGGTCAGTCGCGCGTCAAGTCCGTCGGCGCTTTTCGACTCGTTCGCCGCGTCGATCAGGTCGAGGATCTGCCCGCGGATCTTCTTCTCCTGCGCGACGGTCAGATCGGGCGTGCGGTCGGCGGCATCCGCCGACGCGGTCTTCGGCACCTGGCCTTCGCACGCGGCGAGCGAGACGAGCAGTCCCGCGGACAGGACGAGCGCCGTGATCTTCGCCGCGACGGCTCCCATACATGTCTTCATCGCTTCTCCTCTCCGTTCGTATCGTCGCCGACCTCCTGCGCGAGTCGTGCGAAATACGCTTGCAGTTCGTCCGGCGAGATCACGGACGTCGCCTCGTCGTTGACGTCCGCGCGCGGTGCCGCCGCCGGTTCCGGCGTGGCGGCGGCGGACGCGCCTTCCGCGTCGGCTACCAGATTGCGCGACGACGGGTCGACGACGACCGGCGAATCCACGCGGATCGGCTCGATCGTGCCCGTGTCGGTGCCGGCGGCGTGGCGGCGGCGACGACCGCGTCCACCACGCTTCGACTTCGGCTCGTAGCTGGGACTGATGCCGAGGCTGCCGGCGACGGCCGCGCCGAACGTCACCTCGTCCTCCGGTTCGACGGGAACGCTTTCGACGTGACGCTTGCGGCGCTTGTGCGGCGGCATTGCGAAGACGGTCGCGGTGAACACGGCGAGCACGGCAAGCAGGCCGCCGATGAAGTACAGCGGCGTCGCATAGTCGGGCAGCGTCTGGCGCGTCCACGTGAACGACACGTCGGCGGTGCCGCTCTTCTCGCCAAGGTCGACGAGCGCGACGTCGGTCGCGGCGCGTGACGTCGTCTTCACCGTGACCTCGCCCTTGCCGCATGTGACGGAAGTCCACATGTCGGAGTCCTTGAACGCGACTTCGGTCGCGGTCGTATCCGCCGACGCATCGCCCGACGCGTCCTTGTCCTGACCGCCGGAAGCCTGCTGCGTCGACAGCGTCGTCCAATCGGCCAGACCGGTGACGCGCGTGTAGGACGAGCCGGACAGCCAGCCGGACGCGTCCTTCGACGAAGCGGTCGCGACGCACACGTCGCTGTTGCCGCCCGCGTCGACGCTCAGCTGCACGGTGCTATCGACCAGTCCCAGCACGTTCGGATCGGTGACGATGTACCGGGAGCCATTCACCTTCGCATCGGCGGTGATGACGCGGCTCGGCTGCCAGATCGTGGCGTTCAACACGCCCACGACGATCGCCGCGACGGCCAGCAGGCCGACGAACGGCGTGACGACGCCGCGCATGATCACGGCGCGGCGACGGTCGCGCGGAGTACGGCCACCCTCAGTGCCAGTGGAGCCCGCGCGCTCGCTTTCATTCTTGGATTCCTCAACACTCATAATGGGCACCATTCTACAATCGGGGCCTGAAAGCGAGGTGGGAACGGCGGAAAAATCGCGGTTGACGGCTAGGGTGGTGCCCATGCGCAACAGTTCTCATTCCGTAATCCGCACCGCTCTGGCCGCCGTCTGCTCGCTGGCCATGTGCGCGACGCTCGCCGCATGCGGCTCGTCCGATGCGAAGTCCTCGAAGTCGTCCGATTCCTCCAGCTCGTCCAGCTCGTCGTCGACGAAGATGGACCAGATCGCCGGCGTGACGGCGACCGGCGAACTCGGCCAGAAGCCGACGCTCAAGTTCAAGACGCCGATGACCGTGCAGAACAACACGTACGCGGTCGTGCAGAACGGCGACGGCGAAACGATTCAGAAGGGCGACCGCGTGTGCGCCCAGGGCATCGCGGTCAACGCGAAGGACGGCTCCGAGCTGATGAGCTCGTGGGAGAAGAACACGCCCGACTGCTCGATCCAGCTGTCCGACTCGAACCTCAAGCAGATTCCGCCGTACACGAAGATGGTGGGCTTGAAGCTCAATTCGACGATCGTGTTCGGCGTCAACGATTCGAACAGCTCCGGCACGTCCTATCTGCTCGCCTACACGCTCGTCTCCCGCTCCCAGGACCTGACCAAGGCCGCCGGCGACGTGGTGACCGACATCCCGTCGAACCTGCCGAAGGTGACGCGCGCCAAGAACGGCAAGCCGTCGATCGACATGAACGGACAGGGTTCCGTGGATTCGCTGGTCGTGCAGACGCTCGTCAAGGGCAAAGGCAAGGAGCTCACCGAATCCAACACCGCGGTGGTCAAGTACACGGGCTGGCTGACCGACGGCACGCAGTTCGACTCCTCGTGGACGAAGAACACGACGCTGGATGCGGATCTGTACAGTGATTCGACGAACGGCCAGCATCAGGTGATCACCGGCTGGCAGGAGGGCTTGCGCGGTCAGACGGTCGGCTCGCAGGTGCTGCTCATCATCCCGCCGGACAAGGCGTATGGTTCGACGGCCCAGGGCTCGATCCCCGCGAATTCGACCCTCGTCTTCGTCATCGACATCCTCGGCGCCTACTGATCGGCACCACTGATTGGCGCTGTTCCGTGCGCTACCGATCGACGCTACTCTGCGCGCCGCCTCCCTATGGCGGGAGGTGGCGCGCAGAATCCATTCCAGCTCTCGTTCCTCCCTCCCGCCGACAAGGGCTGACGCACGAATTCCTCCCTCCCGCCGGCGGGAGGTGGCGCGAAGCGCCGGAGGGTGGTCGCGGGCCACGCGGCACTGGAGGATGGTCGCGGGGAGGATGCTCAGAAGAGGCGCAGGGAGTCGTCCTCCGTACCCTTCATCTCCTCATAGTCGAGGATGAGGCACCGAAACCCCCGGTCTTCGGCGAGGACGCGCGCCTGCGGGGTGATGGTCTGTGCGGCGAAGATGCCGTGTACGGGGGCGAGCAGCGGGTCGCGGTTGAGGAGCTCGCAGTAGCGGGTGAGCTGTTCGACGCCGTCGATGCCGCCGTGCCGTTTGATTTCGATGGCGACGTGCTCGCCGTCCGCGTTCAGCGCCATGATGTCGACGGGGCCGATGGCGGTCGGATATTCGCGACGCACGAGTGTCGCGCCTTCGCCGATGCGGTGGATCTGCTCGGCGAGGTACTGCTGGAGATGGTCTTCGACGCCGTCTTTGACGAGGCCGGGGTCGACGCCGAGGTCGTAGGACTCGTCCGAATAGACGTGGTACAGGGTGACTTCGAGGATGTCCGAGGACTTGTCGGCGGTGACGCGCAGCACCTTTTCAGGGGTCGGGGCGGAGGCGGCGCCATCGGCGGCCGGGGCGTTATCGGCGACGGCCGGGGCGCCCGCGGTGTTCGTGGCATCCGAGGCGTCTGCGGTCTCCGCGGTGTCCGGCACGATTTCGCGGATCGTGCACGGGGCGCTCATCCAGTTGAGCGGCTTGTACGATCCGAGTTCGGAGAAGATGAGCAGGCTGTTGTCCGCTTTGATGAGCAGGACGCGCCTGGCGAACGGCAGGGATGCGTTGAGTCGTCCGGAATATTCCGCCGAGCAATCGGCCACAAGAATGCGCATAACGTGCCACTGTACCGCATCCCCGGTTCATACGAGGGAGGGTCTCCCGCCGGAACATCGGCGGGAGACCCTCCCTACGTTCAACCGTTCAGCAGCGGAACCGTAGTGGAACTACTGCTCGGAACCGGAGTACTGCACGTCGTGGCCGCGTTCGACCGCGACGGTCAGCTTGTTCGAGTCGAAGGAGATGAATCCGTCGGTCACCTCGAACGTGTGACGGGCATCGTCGGGCTCGACCACAGTGAGCGTACCCTGCTTGATGACCGTGAGCACCGGCTCATGGTTCGGCAGGATGCCCATGCCGCCTTCGGAGGCGGGGATGGTCACGCTTTTCGCCTCGCCGTGCCACACGGGGTGGTCGGCCGCGACGATGTTCACCTTCATCGTGGTCTTTTCCGATACTGCCATCACGCACCCAGTTCCTTCTGCATGTTGTGCCACTTCTCCTCGAGGTCGTCGATGCCGCCGATGCCGGAGAACGCCTGCTCCGGGACGTCGTCGTACACGCCGTCGCAGATGCGGGTGAAGGCCTCGATGGTCTCGTCGGCCGGCACGTAGGAGCCCGGACGACCGGTGAACTTCTCAGCCACGTAGAAGTTCTGGCCGAGGAACTGCTCGATGCGGCGGGCGCGGTTGACGGTGGTCTTGTCCTCTTCGGAGAGCTCGTCGATACCGATCAGGGCGATGATGTCCTGCAGTTCCTTGTTACGCTGCAGAATCGCCTTGACGCGGTTGGCGCACTCGTAGTGCTTCTGGCCGACGTAACGCGGATCGAGGATTCGCGACGTGGAGCTCAGCGGGTCCACGGCCGGGTAGATGCCCTTCGAGGCGATGTCACGGGAAAGCTCGGTCGTCGCGTCGAGGTGGGCGAAGGTCGTGGCCGGAGCCGGGTCGGTGTAATCATCGGCCGGCACGTAGATGGCCTGCAGCGAGGTGATGGAGTGGCCTCGCGTCGAGGTGATGCGCTCCTGGAGAGCACCCATCTCGTCGGCCAGGTTCGGCTGGTAACCCACGGCGGAAGGCATACGGCCCAGCAGCGTGGACACCTCGGAACCGGCCTGCGTGAAGCGGAAGATGTTGTCGATGAACAGCAGCACGTCCTGGTTCTGCACGTCACGGAAGTACTCGGCCATGGTCAGTGCGGTCAGCGGCACGCGCAGACGGGTACCCGGCTGCTCGTCCATCTGGCCGAAGACCAGGGCGGTCTTCTCGAGAACGCCGGCCTCGTCCATCTCGCCGATCAGATCGTTGCCCTCACGGGTGCGCTCGCCGACGCCGGCGAACACGGAGACGCCGCCGTGGTTCTGCGCCACGCGCTGGATCATCTCCTGGATGAGGACGGTCTTGCCGACGCCTGCGCCGCCGAACAGACCGATCTTGCCGCCCTGCACGTACGGGGTCAGGAGGTCGATGACCTTGATGCCGGTCTCGAACATCTGGGTCTTGGACTCCAGCTGGTCGAACGCCGGCGGGTTGCGGTGGATCGGCCAACGCTCGGTCACGGTGATGGTCTCGTCCGGCTTCTTGTTGAGCACGTTGCCCGCGACGTCGAAGACGTGGCCCTTGGTCACGTCGCCGACCGGCACGGAGATCGGCGCGCCCGTGTCGGACACGGCGGCGCCACGCACCAGGCCGTCGGTCGGCTTCAGCGCGACGCAGCGCACGGTGGAGTCGCCGAGGTGCTGCTCGACCTCGAGGGTGATCGTGGTCGACTTGGCCTCGCCTTCCTCCTTGGCGCCCGTGTTGACGATCGTCACCGTGAGGGCGTTGTAGATGTCGGGCAGATGGCCCACCGGGAACTCAACGTCGATGACCGAACCCTGGACTCGGGTGACGCGTCCGTGAATCGGCTCGCCGTTGCTCTCGGAAGCCACAGTGGTCTGATTCTCAGCCATAGTGCGTTCCTACTCTTCCTTTGTATTCAGCGCGTCGGCGCTGCCGATGATCTCGGTAAGTTCCTGCGTGATCGAGGCCTGACGCGAGGCGTTGAGCTTGCGCGTGAGATCGTCGATCAGATTGCGTGCGTTGTCCGTTGCCGTGTGCATGGCGTTCTGACGGCTCGCCGTCTCGGAGGCGGCGGCGGTCAGCAGGCACTCGTGGATGCGGGACTGGATGTACTTCGGCAGAATCGCATCCAGCACCTCGTCCAGACTCGGCTCGAAGGCGTACAGCGGCGACATGTTCGCCGTGTCCACCGGTTCGTCCGGGTCGGGCACGGAGACGTTGCCCTGTCCCACGATCTCCACGGGCAGCATGCGCAGCACGCGAACCTTCTGGACCACCATGTTGATGAACTCGGTGTAGACGATGTAGAGTTCGGAGACTCCGCCCTGGTCCGCCGGCTTCATATAGGCGTCCATCAGGGCGTTGGAGATCGTCTCAGCGATTTCCACGCCGGGCTGGTCGGTGTCGCCTTCCCATGTGGCCGCGACGTCGCGGTTGCGGTACTTGTAGTACGTCGAACCGCGACGCCCGTACACGAACAGCTCCGGCTTCTTGCCGGCATCCTCGAGACGAGCCAGCAGCGACTCGGTCTCGCGGATGATCGAAGAGGTGTACGGGCCGGCCATGCCACGATCCGAGGTGAGGGCGAGAACGGCCACGCGCGGGTTGTTCTCGTCCTTCACCGCGATCGGATGCGTGATATGGGTGTGTGCCACCAACGCTTGCACGGCATCGAAAATCGCATCGGTGTACGGCTTCGCGTTCAAGGCGACGTCACGGGCCTTGGCGATGTGCGAAGACGCGATCATCTCCTGAGCGTTGAAGATCTTCTCCAACGACTCGGTGGAGTGGATGCGTGATTTCAATGCGAGTTGCGAGCCCATGGCTTACTTCTCTCCCGCCACGATCTTTTCCTGCTCGACCGGGGCGGCCTGGGACACGTCCGGCTTCTTGTCGACCAGCGGCTTGCCGGCGGACGACACGAAGGTCGCACGGAACGCGTCCACGGCCTTGGCCAGCTCCGCCTCGGTGTCGGCGGTGAAGTCCTCGGTCTCGCGGATGGTCTTGAGGATGTCGGTGTTGTGATCGAGGTAGTCCAGCAGACCCTGCTCGAAGGGCAGCACGTCCTTCAGGTCGAGGTCGTCGAGCTTGCCGTGGGTGCCGGTCCAGACGGACACGACCTCCTGCTCCATCGAGTACGGATGGAACTGCGGCTGCTTCAACAGCTCGGTCAGGTGGGCGCCACGGGTCAGCTGGGCCTTCGAGGCCGCATCCAGATCGGACGCGAACATGGCGAAGGATTCCAGCGAACGGTACTGCGCCAGGGAGATCTTCAGCGTGCCGGAGACCTTCTTCAGAGCCTTGGTCTGCGCGGCGCCGCCGACTCGGGAGACCGAGATGCCGACGTCCACGGCGGGACGCTGGTTGGCGTTGAACAGATCGGACTGGAGGAAGATCTGACCGTCGGTGATGGAGATCACGTTGGTCGGGATGTAGGCGGACACGTCGTTCGCCTTCGTCTCGACGATCGGCAGACCCGTCATCGAGCCGCCGCCGAGGTCGTCGGAGACCTTCGCGCAACGTTCGAGCAGACGGGAGTGCAGGTAGAAGACATCACCCGGGTAGGCCTCGCGCCCCGGCGGGCGACGCAGCAGCAGGGAGATCGATCGGTACGCCTCGGCCTGCTTCGACAGGTCGTCGAAGACGATGAGGACGTGCTTGCCGTTGTACATCCAGTGCTGGCCGATGGCGGAGCCGGTGTACGGGGCGATGTACTTGAAGCCGGCGGAATCGGAGGCCGGGGAGGCCACGATGGTGGTGTACTCCATGGCGCCCGCGTCTTCGAGGCTCTGCTTCACGGAGGCGATGGTGGAGCCCTTCTGGCCGACCGCGACGTAGATGCAGCGCACCTGCTTCTTCGGGTCGCCGGATTCCCAGTTCGCCTTCTGGTTGATGATAGTATCGATCGCGATGGCGGTCTTGCCGGTCTGGCGGTCGCCGATGATGAGCTGGCGCTGGCCGCGGCCGATCGGCGTCATCGCGTCGATGGCCTTGAGGCCGGTGGACAGCGGCTCGTCGACCGGGTGGCGGTGCATCACGTCCGGAGCCTGGGCTTCGAGGATGCGGCGGCCTTCGCTCTTGATCGGGCCGAGGCCGTCGATCGGCTTGCCCAGCGGGTCCACGACGCGGCCGAGATAGCCGTCGCCGACGGGCACGGAGAGCACTTCGCCGGTACGGCGCACTTCCTGGCCTTCCTCGATTCCAGCGAAATCGCCGAGGATAACCACGCCGATCTCACGGGCGTCAAGGTTGAACGCCAGGCCGAGCGTGCCGTCTTCGAACGTCAGCAGCTCATTGGCCATGCAACCAGGCAACCCCGTCACGTGCGCGATGCCGTCACCGGCCGTGGCGACATAGCCCACCTCCTGGGTGGGGGTGTCGCTCGGCTGGTAGGACGACACGAAGTCGTCCAAGGCCTTGCGTACCGAGGCGGGATCGATGGTCAGTTCTGCCATGATCACTCCTTCAATTGGTTTTCTTGTTCAGTGCAAGTCTTTGCTTGTGTTCGTGTGCGCGACGCGTGTGCGGTGCGTGCACAATGCGTGCGGCCGCGGTGCGCGGTGCGCTCAGTTCGTGCCGACCTTCACCGTGCGGTGCAGGTGTTCGAGCTGCGCGATCACGGTGTTGTCCGTGACCTCGTCGCCGACCTGGATGCGCATGCCGCCCAGCACGGACGGATCGACCACGGAGTTGATGTGCACCGTGCGACCGACCTTCGCCGAGTAGATCTTCACCAGTCGTCCGACCTGCTCCTCCGTCAGCGGGGTGGCGGTGGTCACCGTGACCATCGACTGTCCCATATGGCGGGAGAACTTGTTGATCAGCCACTGGATCGTCTCCAGGTAGCGGCGGCGACGCAGGTTGCACGTGGCGTGCTCGGCGAGACGCATCGTGACCTTGTTGAGGCCCTTGCCGCCGAACAGCTTGCGGAACAGCGCGACGCGCGCCTCGCTCGTGGCCTGGTCGTCGTACAGCTTGGCGCGCACGACCGGCAGGTTGAGCAGCGCGGAGTTCAGCTGGGACAGCTCGATGGACACCTTCAGCGTGGCGCCGGTGGCGTCCGCGTAGTACATCATCGCGTCGACGCCGAAGTCCTCGACGGCGTTCGCGATGTGCCGTGCCTTGCTCCAGCGGCGCCCGACCAGATCGGCCATGATCTCCATGGTCATCGGGTGCACGCGTTCACCGACGAGCGTCTTGACGACGGCCACCTTGTCGGCGGTCGGGCGGGACGGGTCGGTCAGCGCACGTTCCAGCGCGATGTTGTCATCCAGCACACGGGTGATCGTGAACAGTTCGTTGCCGATCCGCCACGCGTCCTCACGGGTGTCGCGCAGCTTCGGGGCCAGCGAATCACGCGACTCGCGGTCTGCAATACGAGATGCCTCTCCTCGCATGGTCACCTCCCTTTCTCGTTGCGGATGTTCACTTCTTGGCGTCCAGATCGTCGAGCATCGAGTCGATCATCGACGACTGCACGTCCTTGTCCTCCAGCTTGGCGCCGAGGATCTTGCCGGCCAGCGCGGTCGCGAGCGTGCCGACCTCGCCCTTGAGCGAGACGAGGGCCTGCTGCTGCTGCGATTCGAGGGAGCGCTGCGCGTTGGCGGTGATCTGCGCCGCATCGGCCTCGGCGCGGGTGCGCGCGTCGGCGACGATGTGGGAGGCTTCCGCACGGGCGTCGTCGCGGATCTTCGCGGCTTCGACGCGGGCTTCGCTCATCTGGGCCTCATACTTGGCCTTGGCTGCGTTGGCTTCCTTCTGGGCCTGCTCGGCCTTGGCGATGCCACCCTCGATCTTGGCGGCGCGCTCATCGAACACGGCCTGGAACTTCGGCAGGAAGAACTTGTAGAAGAATACGGCGACGATGACGAGGATGATCAGCGACCACACGATGTCATAAGTCTCAGGCAGGAACAGCTCGACGCCGCTCGCGGCTTCAGTCACCATAACGTCTTCCTCCTTTCATGTCCTTGGGGATTCGTTTCGGATGGGCTTTCGATCACTGGAAGATGAAGGCGGCGACGAAGCCGAGCAGCGCCAGCACCTCGACGAACGCCAGACCAAGGAACATCAGCGTCTGCAGGCGGCCGCCGAGCTCGGGCTGGCGGGCCGTGCTCTCGATGGTCTTACCGATCAGGATGCCCAGACCGATGCCGGGGCCGATGGCCGCGAGGCCGTAGCCGACGACGTTCAGGTTGCCCGCAACCGCAGCGAGGGTAACGATATCCATGGTTGTTTCCTTTCTGGTTATTGCCGTGATAGCAACAGTTTCTAACCCTCGGTCAGTCGGCCTCGGGGAAGCTCATATTGATGTACGCGGTCGTCAGGATCGCGAAGATGTAGGCCTGCAGGCAGGCGACCAGCGCCTCGAACAGGAACATGAACATGCCGGCGGCGAACGTGATCACGCCGAACGGCGCCATCGCCTTGTTGGCGATGTCGATGAGGAAGAACTGCGTGGCCGACAGGCACAGGCCGAGAATGAGGTGGCCGGAGACCATGTTGGCGAAGAGTCGGATCGTCAGCGAGAACGGGCGGATGACAAGCAGCTCGAGCAGCTGGATCGGCGACAGCAGGATGTAGATCGGCGCGGGCACGCCCTTCGGGAACAGCTCGTCGCGCAGGAAGTGGCCGAGGCCCTTCTCACGGATGCCGGCGATCCAGTACTGGCAGAAGCACCACATGGCGAACACCAGCGGCAGCGTGATCGTCGCCGAGGCGGCGATGTTGAAGCCCGGGATGATGCCGCACAGGTTGAACACCAGCAGCGTGCAGAACACGGTGGTGACCATCGGCACGTAGCGCTTGCCACGCAGCTCGCCCATCACCTGATAGACGATCTGGTCGCGCACGAACTCGATGAGCCATTCGACCGCACCCTGCCAACGGCCCGGAATCAGCTTCACACGATGCGCGGTGATGCCGAGTACGAGCAGCATGATGATCGTCGCAATGATGCGGACAAGGATGATTCGGTTGATGGCGAACGGGGTTCCCTGGAACAGCAGTTCCGGAGGGAGAAAATCGTCGATGCTCGGATACTCCGGTTGCGTGGCACTCGCCAACGTCAGCGAGTTGAGTGCAGCACCAATCATTCGCGCCTCCTGCTTCTTCTAGTCAGGTGTCAGTTTAGACCAACTGGGTCGGCGAATGTGACGTGTCGGTAACTTTCGTCTTCCGTCTTCCCTCGTTCCGGGGTGCGCGTCGGTCCGGAATCGGACCGGGCCGGCGGTCGGCCCCGAATGACTGAAGAGTGATTATTGGCCGGTCTTGGGACAAATCCAAACGACCAGATTACCGGCGTGTTGTCGCATTACATCGTTGCAATGCCGCGGTTCGCCGCCCTTCCCGCGCTTCTTCGCGACGGGACAGTACCTCCATTCCGTTGTCATATTGTGACCATTGTCAATTTCAGATAATGGTATCAAACCGGTTCGAGTATTGGACACACCCGTCCACGTCGCCGGGGATTCGTCATGGGGCCGGGAGAATCGCCTACCCGCGGATCACGCCGTACCCGTCGTGTGCGAACGGCGCGAACCCGTCCCCACGCGGGCCGCCCGGCTCATGCCGGATCGACCGGTCCGTGCCGAGACGCTTCTCCGCACGCAGCTGCGGCACCTCCGTCAGATCGTACGGCGTCGTCTGATACACCCAGTTGAGCCAGTTGCGCCACAACAGGTTCGCGTGCGCGCGCCACGAGAACAACGGTTCGACGGACGGATCGTCATGCGGGAAATAGTTCTTCGGGAACGGCACGTTGCTCATCCCCTTCGCCATGTCGCGCTCATACTCCTCCGCGAGCGTGTACTTGCCGTACTCCCAGTGACCGAGCGCGAACACCTCGGAGAAATCGCGCGTGGCGATGAGTCCCGGACCCGACTGCGGCCCCCACGTGAGGATCTGCAGATCGGGATTGGCGCGCACGTCGGCCTCGTTCACGCCGGCGAGACGCGAATGCGGCTGCAACGCGATCTCGTCGAAACCGTTCGTCAGGAAGCAGTACTCGTCCTGCAGATACTGCGGGAACACGCCGAACACCTTCTCGGCATAGTCGATCTTATGCACGCCGTACCGCTGGTAGAGCGCGCCCATCGCGCCCCAGCACAGGTACATCGTGGAGAACACGTGCGTGGACGCCCAGTCGAGAATCGTCTTGAACTCGTCCCAATAGTCCACCTGCTCGAACGGCATATGCTCGACCGGGGCGCCGGTCACGACGAACCCGTCATAGTAGTTGTCGGCGAACGCGTCGAGATTCTCGTAGAACTTGAGCAGATGGTCGGCCGAGACATGCGTCGCCTCGTGCGTGGAGGTCTTCATGAAGTCGACCTCGACCTGCAGCGGTGATTTCGAGATGAGACGCAGCAACTGGGTCTCCGTCTCGATCTTCTTCGGCATGAGGTTCAGGATCACCAGCTTGAGCGGGCGGACGCGTTGGCGCTCCGCCTCGGGCTTTTCGAGCGCGAAGATGCGCTCCGAGTCGAGGATGGCTCTGGCCGGCAGGCCGCTGGGAATCTTGATAGGCATGTCTTCATTATGGCCGCGACGCGGATATGCCGCACGCCGCCGGAGCCGCCGCCGTCATAGCATCTCCTTATGACCGGCTATACGCCCGGCCACCAGCCATACGCCCAGCCACCAGCCATACGCCCGGCCACCAGCCATACGACCAAGCAGAGCTTTCACCTTCCTCCCGCCAGCGGGAGGCGGCGCGCAGCGCCGGAGGGTGGTCTGCGATGGTGCGTTGCCGTCGTGTTCGGCTGATGCCGGTGGTGTCGTTGGGCGCAACCACCCCCACCCGGCTTATGTCGGGAGCCCCCGCCGGCGGGGCGAAGGGATCGCGGTGCCGGAGGGTTGTCGCGGCTGGAGGCGCCGTGGTGCCGGAGGGTTGTCGCGGCTGGAGGCGCCGTGGTGCCGGGCCATGCGGTCGCAGCCTTCTTATCTTCCTCCCGCTGGCGGGAGGTGGCGCGCAGCGCCGGAGGGTGGCCACAACGGCCAATCAGACATACGACCAATCCTTCGCACACCCAGCGTCACATATCCCGGGAATCATCCTTGTCCTCCGGGATTTGTGACGCTGACCATACCCAGCGTCACATATCCCGGAGATGAATGGCTTCGTCCGGGATTTGTGACGCTAGCCCCCCGCGCTCAGCGTCACATATTCAGGAAAACAGCCCTATCGTCCGGGATTTGTGACGCTGACCAGTTCCCAGCGTCAGGAATCCCGGACGATAGGGGCATTCTCCCGAATCCGGGACTCTGGGCAGCCCCCAGCGTCCCGGATTCCGGACGAGCCCGCCCTACCGGCCACCGCTTGACTGAGAAGCCCCCGAAAACAACGCGACACGCCGATGGCCAATCGATTTGACGTATTTCGATTCGCCGGTATCTTAGATAGAGCTGTCGCAAAGACAAGCCGACGCGGGGTGGAGCAGCTCGGTAGCTCGCTGGGCTCATAACCCAGAGGTCCATGGTTCAAATCCATGCCCCGCTACCAATGAAAACGCTAGGAATCGCAAGGTTCCTAGCGTTTTTTCGTTTCCCCAAGCTATAGGCCAAATGGGCTCTTCGCATCGTGACGTGTATGCCAATTGGGGCTATAGGGCTATAGGTTATAGACCTGCCATTCGCCCCGGGTGTGGAAGTCGTGCACTGGGTACCGGCTCGCATTGGAGCGTGTAGGCGGGAGGCGGTTGCAACTTGCATTCTGGACTATAGGAACTTTCTCCTCCCGTTGGCGGGAGGAGGCGGGCCCGAGCCCGTCCCTCGTGTCTTCCTCCCGCTGGCGGGAGGTGGCGCGTGAGCGCCGGAGGGTGGTCGCGGGCCCGAGTCGACGTGGCGATGGGGGGCGGACCCGCATTCGCCTTTGTTGTTCCGTGTTGTCCGTCGTCGAAAGGGTGTCTGGTCGGGAAGGACGTGTCTGAAGGTTCGCATGGCGTTGTGCGACGGGGGTCCAGGCCGGCGACCGTGGGGACTCAATGTGGTGTTCCGGATTCCGGTTCCGGGCTCGCCGGTCGGGCGCAGTGGGATGAAGCCGGCGTTTCCGCTTCGACAGGGAGCCGTCGTATCCGTTCCGGTGGGACGGCATGCGCCGTTATCCGATATGTGACCCGGTGTCGCCGAATCCCGGAGATCGACGGCTGTGTCCGGGATTGCTCAACGCCGGCTTCCTGCCGTTAGACCTCGGGGGCGTCCCGGATTCGGGAGATGGGCGGCTTCGTCCGGGATTCCTGACGCTGGGATGGGCGGCGGTGCGCCACAACGGCGTACGGGGATCGTGTTGTGGCGCGGCGGCGTGCCACAACACGGTTGCGGGAGGCGGTTCGCGGGAGTCGTGGCGCGATATGGGGGCTCTTTTGCTCCACGACTCGCGGTGGGAGCGATACCGGCGGCTGTTGTGGAGCAGGCCCGCTCCACAACAGGAGCCGGAGCCGGGATTGCGGGGAGTCGTGGCGCACTTTACGAGCCGGGAACACTGGAAACGGGGGTTTTCGCGGGGATCGCTATGGTATGCCGCTCCACAACAGGCTCTCCGGCACGTGTTGTGGAGCAGACCCGGCCGGGATGCGGGGATGGGAAGCCGCGCCCGCGCGCATCCGCCGCACACACCCCGAAAACGGCTGGCCTACGCCCGGAACGGCTGGCCCAGCAGTGACGGACGCACCGGATTCCGGCCCTGTGGCCACCCTCCGGCGCTGCGCGCCACCTCCCGCCAGCGGGAGGGAATAAGAGAGCTGCGGCCGCACGGTCCGGCACCACGGCGCATCCGGCCCGCGACCACCCTCCGGCACTACGCACCACCTCCCGCCAGCGGGAGGGAATAAGAGAGCTGCGGCCGCACGGTCCGGCACCACGGCGCATCCGGCCCGCGACCACCCTCCGGCACTACGCACCACCTCCCGCTGGCGGGAGGAAAAAGGACTAGACAATCGCGCGGCAACCACTCGCGCCCGTGGCGACGGGCTAGGGCTATAGGCGCCCCACCCCGCTCCACGCCACCTCCCGCCAGCGGGAGGAGTGATAACCGGGGCACAGTCGCACGACCATGCCCCGGTTATCAACACCACGACAGTTCCTATAGCCCCTTCCTATAGTCCACCTATAGTCCACGGCCCCCAACACCACGCAGTGCGAAGAGCCGCCAGTCTACAAGCGCCATCGACTATAGGCCGCACTATAGGCCGCACTATAAGCCGCACTATAAGCCGCTATAGGCTGCGCCGGCGAATCACGGCGAGCATGAACGCGCCGACGGCGAGCGCACTGATGGTCACGCCGAACACAAGCCCCACGTTCACACCGGTTTCGGGCATCGGCTCCTCGGGTTCCTCCGGCGAAGGCTCCTCCGGCTCCTCGGGCTCCTCCGGCTCTTCAGGCTCCTCCGGCTCCTCGATCGTCACCCGCGTGTGCTCCCATTTGTCGTCGTAGCGGCTGGCGGCGGGCATCACGCGGTCGTCGCCGGCGAATTTCCAGACGAATACGTACCAGCCGTGGGTTTCGGCTTTGATCTCGACCGGGTTGCCGTGCGCGTCGGGCGAGCCGGCTCCCACGCGTATCCGTCCGTTGACGGCCGGATACTCCCAGGTGCCTACGAGCCGGTGGTTGGCGTCTTCGACCGGCTCCTCGGCTCCCTTCGGCTCGTATGCGTCGTCGCCCGCGGGGTCGTCCGGGTCGCCGGACCACCAGACGCTTACTTGCGCGAGCGGCTGGTCGGCGCCGATACCGTACACGTCGTCACCGGCGAACGTGCCGTGCCCGTCTGGGAATCCACTCACGGTGATCGTGTCGCTCAGATGCGATCCGACTTGCGCCGCGTGCTCGGTGGCGGCGGATTCAACTTCCACCGTCGCCCGGTTCGAGTTGCTTTCGGCCGCGTCGAGGAACGGAGTGACGACGTCGGCGAGCACGTATTCCTTCGCCGTGTCGCTTTGTGCGGAGGCGTCGATCGCCCACACCCAGGTGCCGATGCCGCCGCGCGCGGGCGTGCGATACGCCTCGCCGCCAGCAGCCTCGCCACCAGCACCAGCACCGTCACCGCCACCACCAGCACCACCAGCACCACCAGCAGAACCAGCACCAGCACCGGCACCCCCATCATCGACCATCGCCTTCGCAGTCACCTGCTGCCCGGCACCGTCGAACGTCGCCTCGCCGTGCGCGACCGGCTCGTAGCCGCGTCGTTTGACGCGCGTGAGGAAGTCCTCGATGGTTTCGCCGTCGTTCGGTTCCATGCGGTCGACGAGACGATCGGCGGGTATGTCGTCGAAATAGTATCCGTCGGCGATGAGCTTCAACCCGTCCGGCCAGTGGCTGTCGTCTCCGGTCACGCCGGACGTCACCTGATCGGAGATCTCCTGTCCGGTGTCGACGATCTTCGCGGACGTGACGGTGGCGAGCGAGGGCGTGAAGTCCTTGCGCACGCGGAAGGTGACACCCACGTTGCTCACGCGTTCCTGCCGACCGAATCCGATGTAGTCCTGGCTGCTGACGAACTGTTCGACGCTCGCCCGGTCGTAGCCGGAATGCACGTTCACGTCGCCTTTGCCGGTGGCGCTCCATGTGTGGCGTATGGGCCGCAGATCCGTCACGCCGCTGACGGTCGCACCGGCCGCGTGCCCGTCTGACGCGTCGAATTGCGCCGGTCCTTCGATGCGCAGTTCGTAGCGGATTCCGGCGATCGACGCGCCTGCCGCGTTGGTCACCTGCACGTCGACGTGTCCGCTGCGGATGCCGTCGACCGTTTCGGATTCGACGCGGATGCCGGTCGGCACGCGTTCGCCCGCTTCGTTCCAGAGTTCCGCGGCGCGCGCGTCGAGTCCGGGATGCTGTTGGCGGATGGCCGCATAGTGGCGTTGCCATGCGCCGGGATCCGCGTCGAAATGGTCGTGGACGAGGATGCCGATGGCGGCGTGGGTGCGTGCGTCGCGGTTTTGCCGGTAGTGGTCGGCGAGCCAGCCGATGCGCCTCGACGCCTCGCTGTCGTCGCGGATGTGCGATGACGAGTATGAGGCTTCGGCGTCTTTGCCGGCTTCCATGCAGTAGACGAGCCGACCGTCGCCGGTCACCGCGAGCGCGCCGATGTACAGGCCCTGCTGCCCGTCGGCGTCGTAGGTCAGGTACGTGTTCGCCGGCGCCCAGCTCATCGGTTCGGCGGCGAGCGCGGCAGGTACTGCCAGCGTCATCGTCGCCGCGAGCGTCACGGCCAAGGCCGACGCCGCGGCGACAGTACGCACGACAGTACGCACGACAGTACGCACGACAGTACGCACGACAGTACGCACGACAGTACGCACGACAGTACGCGCGACAGTACGCGCGACGGTCGCGACGGCGCATGCGACCGTCCGCGCCATGCGCGAGACGGCATGCGCGGCGCGCGCGAGCAGTGTTCGACGCGATGATTGTCCCGTCGACGCCCCTCCCCCGACGTGACGATGCTCGTCACCGCGCCCGTCACCATGACGTCTCCCGTCACCATGACGTCTCCCGTCACTATGACGTCTCCCGTCACCATGACGACCATCGCTGCACGCACTATCGCGATAGTCATCGCAATGACGCCCGTCGCGACGATATCCGGCATCGCGGCATTCGCCGCGGCAATCGTCGCGATGATGCCCGTGAATCTCACCATGTGGTTGTGTGGTTGGTTCGTCGATCATGTCCGTATTCCTCCCTGTCCTGGCCCCGCGCGGCCACCGTTCGTCGGTCGCGCGGGGATTCCGTCGTCGCCCTCCGCGGCGGACCGCGGGGGATTGCCTCAGACTGGCAGATTCGCGCGTTTCACCAACGGTTTTCGCGGGCCTGTGGTCGGAGCCCCCGTCGCCGGGCGTGTTGTGGATAACTCCGACCGTCCGTTTATCCACATTCCGCCGATTCGGGACGCCGCTCGGCGCAGTTGTCCACATGCGTCCGCGCCCGTCCACCGGGTTATCCACCACGACTGGCCGAAAAGGCTGTATTTCCGGCATACCCGCCCCTACAATGGGTGCCGTGGCACATCCAAGGTCGCGTGGCCGCAACGATTGTTGCAGTCAGCGCGATACGCGTGAGAAGTAAGGAGGAGGTCGCCATGTCGAAGACGACCAGTAGCGAGATGAACAACGCCATGGCCGATACGAAGGCGGAAGAGACTGAGCAGGCGGAGGCGAAGAAGGGCGCCAAGGCCACGAAGACCACCAGGAAGAGGACGACGACGCGTCGCCGCAAGGCCGCGCAGCCCACCCAGGTCGCCGTCACCGTCGTGGGCGAGGCTCCGGCACCGTCGATTCCCGTCACCGAGCCGGGCCAGTTCGGCCGCATCAACATTCTGGACGTCACGCCGAACGAGGAGCGCGGCGTGTACCCGGCACGCGTCGAGCTGGGCGAGCCGTTCGAGGTCACCGCGCAGGTGTTCATCGAGGGCCGCACGAAGGTGGGCGCCACCGCGGTCGTGCGCAACCACCGCGGCAAGGAGATGCAGCGCGTCCCGATGACCTGCGTCAACCCGGGCCTCGACCGTTGGGCCGTGAGCCTCACCTGCGGCGAGCATTCCGATGTGAAGCCGTGGGAGCCGGAGTTCGCGCAGATCAAGCGCCAGCTGGGCGAATGGTCCGTCACCATCGAAGGCTGGGAGGACACCTACACGTCCTGGCTGCATGACGCCACCATCAAGGTGAAGGTGAACGACGATGTCGAGAACACGCTGATCTCCGGCGCGCAGCTGCTCGACCGCTGGGCGCACACCCCGGACGCGAAGCTCAAGGCCGCCCAACGCAAGGTGCTTGAGGCCGCCGCGAAGACGATGGCCGACGAGACCCTCTCCCCCGAGGATCGTCTCGCCGCCGCCACCGGCGCCGAAGTCGTCGAACTGCATGAGACGAACCCGCTGCGCGACGGTCTGTCCGCCAGCGCCCCGCAGCGATTCCTCGTGCAGCGTCCGAAGTCCAGCTTCGCCGCCTGGTACCAGTTCTTCCCGCGCTCCGAGGGCGCGTACGTGGACGAGGCGACCGGCAAGATCGTGCAGGGCACGCTGAAGACCTCCGTCTCCGGTCTGGAGCGCGCGAAGGCCGAAGGCTTCGACATCGTGTACCTGCCGCCGATCTTCCCGATCGGCGTCACGAACCGCAAGGGCAAGGACAACTCGCTCAACGCCGGCCCGGACGATCCGGGTTCGCCGTTCGGCATCGGCAGCTCGCTCGGCGGCCACGACACCGTCGATCCGCTGCTCGGCACGATGGACGATTTCAAGGCCCTGTGCGCGAAGGCGCATGAGCTGGGTCTGGAGATCGCGCTCGACTTCGCACTCCAGTGCTCGCCCGACCACCCGTGGGTGAAGCAGCATCCGAACTGGTTCCGCACCAAGCCGGACGGCACGATCGCGTTCGCCGAGAACCCGCCGAAGAAGTACCAGGACATCTACCCGATCGACTTCAACGCGGACATGCCGGGCATCGAGCGCGAGGTCGAGCGCATCATGGACCTGTGGATCGAGGCGGGCGTGACGATCTTCCGCGTCGACAACCCGCACACGAAGCCGGTGCGCTTCTGGCAGGACGTCATCGCCGCGGTCACGAAGAAGCACCCGGAGGTGCTGTTCCTCGCCGAGGCGTTCACCCGCCCGGGCATGATGCGCGCGCTGAGCTACGTGGGCTTCACCCAGTCGCACTGCTACTTCCCGTGGCGCAACACGAAGGAGCAGCTGGAGGAGTACCTCGGCACCACGAACGGCGACGACGGCTACTACCAGCACAACACGTTCTGGCCGACCACGCCGGACATCCTCACCGCCTACGTGCGCGACAACGGCATCGCCGGCCACGCGGTGCGCGCGGTGCTCGCCGCGATGGGTTCGCCGAGCTGGGGCATCTACAACGGCTTCGAGCTGATCGAGAACCAGCAGCGCGACGGCTTCGAGGAGCAGCGCAACAACGAGAAGTACGAGATCAAGGTGCGTGACTGGTCCGAGGCGGACAAGTTCGGCATCGCCGAGCTGCTCACCTCGCTGAACCGCATCCGCCGCGAGCATGTGGAGGCGTTCAGCTACCACAACCTGCACGTGCTGGAGACTTCCGACCCGAACATCCTCGCGTTCGCCCGCCACACGCCGGCGAACCTCACGAAGTCCGGCAAGCCGGAGACGCTGATCGTGGTCGTCAACCTCGACTGCCACAACGCGCATCAGGCGATGGTCCACTTCGAGATGCCGGAGTTCGACGTCGATCCGAAGTGGGGCGCCCACCTGCGCGACGAGCTGACCGGCCGCGACTTCGCGTGGGGTTGGGACAACTTCGTCTCGCTCGCCCCGTGGGCCGACGTGGCGCACGTGTTCACCGTCGTGCACGAGTACGGCGAGTGATTCCTTCCACCGCGTGTTTCGCGGTAAGGTGATTAGCGAACAACAACCAATCAAGGAGAAACCGAAAATGGCTGAAACCTTCAACGTCGTGGTCGAGATCCCGCGCGGCTCGAAGAACAAGTACGAAGTCGACCAGGAGACGGGCCGTGTCTTCCTGGACCGCGAGCTGTTCACCGCCATGGGCTACCCGGATGATTACGGCTACATCGAGGGCACGCTGGGCGAGGACGGCGATCCGCTGGACGCGCTCGTCATGGTGAAGAACTCCGTGTTCCCGGGCTGCGTCATCGAGTGCCGCGCCGTGGGCCTGTACCACATGGAGGACGAAGAGGGCGGCGACGACAAGGTGCTGTGCGTGCCGGCCGACGTCCGCTACGACGACATCCAGGACGTCAAGGACGTCAACGAGTACCACCTCAAGGAGATCAAGCACTTCTTCGAGCAGTACAAGGCCCTTGAGCCCAACAAGGAAGTCCTCCCGGGCGACTACTGGACCGGTGCGGACGTCGCCGAGAAGGAGATCAAGGAAGCGCGCGAGCGCCTCGCCAACTCCGCCAAGTGACGCAGATTGATTAGGCTCCCCTTGCAGGGGAGCTGGCCCGCAAAGCGGGACTGAGGGGTAGCACGGATCCAAGCATCCGGCTACCCCTCAGTCGTTTGTTGCCGGCGATTCCCCTGGCCCCAAACCATGACCTCTCAACCGACTCGTCGTGTTTGGACGCGTACGCCCCAAGCGGCTCTGGTCTTCCCCATCCGCCTCCCGCTCTGGCGGGAGGTGGCGCGCACGAGCCGCCTTCGTATTCCACCTCCCGCTGGCGGGAGGCGGCGCGTAGTTCCGGAGGGTGGTCGCGGACGGAGGTGGTGTGGCACCGGTCCGTGCGGTTGTGATTCGTATCTTCCTCCCGCTGGCGGGAGGTGGCGCGCAGCGCCGAAGGGTGGTCGCGGACGGAGGTGGTGCGGCACCGGCCCATGCGGCTGTGATTCGTATCTTCCTCCCGCTGGCGGGAGGTGGCGTGTAGCGCCGGAGGGTGGTCGGCGATCGTGTATCGCCGTCATGCCCAGCCGATACCAGTGGCGTCGTTGACGCCCACCCCCATCCGGCTCACGCCGGGAGCCCCCGCCGGCGGGGGCAAAGGGATCGGCGGCATGCCATCCCCTCCCATCGGAGGGAGGCAACGCGCACGAACCGCTCCTCGTTTCTTCCCTCCCACCGGAGGGAGGTGGCGTGCGGCGCCGGAGGGTGGTCGCGCCCGGCGGGACGATATGCGCCGATATCCGCCCCGGCGTCACAAATCCCGGAGAACAACGGCTTCATCCGTAACCCGGGACGCACCCCCTCTCCCAGCGTCCCCAATTCGGGAAACGGGCGGCATCATCCGTAACCCGGGACGCCGAGCCCTTCTCAGCGTCCCCAATTCGGGAAATAGGCGGCTTCATCCGTAACCCGGGACACTGAGCCGCTCCCAGCGTCCCCAATTCGGGAAATAGGCGGCATCATCCGTAACCCGGGACACTGAGCCGCTCCCAGCGTCCCGGATTACGGAGATAAGCGGCGTCGTCCGGGATTTGTGACGCTGAGCCGCGGCGTCAGGAATCCCGGACGATAGGGCTGTTCTCCGGGATTTGTGACGCTGGTGGCGAACTCCTGGGGTGATGCGGTGGGCGACCTTCGGGCCGGGGCGTTCTCGGGCTGGGGGACGTTCTCGAGCTCCACCCGCTGTGCCGTTTCGTGCCGCGGGGTGTGACGATGCTCCACTACACGACGTGCGGAATCCATGCCGTGGGGCGGCCGCAGGGGTGACGGTGCTCCACAACGGCATGCGGGGATCGTGATGCGGAACCGCGATGCCCCGCTCGTCGCACCGGTCCGTGCCATGGGGCAGTCGCGGGGATGGCGGTACGCCACAACGGCATGCGGGGATCGTGTTGTGGCATGGTGGTGCGCCACAACGGCATATGGGGATCGTGTTGTGGAGCGGCGGTGCGCCACAACACGGCTGTGAGAGGCGGTTTATGGGAGTTGTGGCGCGTTATGAGGGGGCCGTCCGCTCCACAACGCGCGGTGGGAACGATACCGGCGGCTGTTGTGGAGCAGACCCGCTCCACAACAGGAGCGGAACCCGGTATTCCGGGGAGTTGTGGCGCGGTTTACAGGCCGGGAACGCCGGAAACAGGGGTTCTCGCGGGGGTCGCGGCGGAATGCCGCTCCACAACAGGCTCTCCGGCACGTATTGTGGAGCAGAACCGGACGGGACGTGGGACACGGGGGCAGGAAGCCGTGCGCCGCACGAGTCTGCCGCGTCCTCCGCGCCGCACGCACCCCGGAAACGGCCGGTCCCACGTCCGAACCGGCCAGCTCCACGTCCGGAACAATCACCGGCCCACGCGCAAACGACCGGCCCGGCAGCGGCGGACGCATCGGACTCCGGCCCGTGGCCACCCTCCGGCGCTATGCGCCACCTCCCGCCAGCGGGAGGAGAGATAAAAGGGCTGCAGCCGCATGATTCGGCACCACTTCCGCGGGGCCGCTCTCCGGTATCACGGCACTTCCGGCCCGCGGCCACCCTCCGGCGCCATGCGCCACCTCCCGCCAGCGGGAGGAAGATAAGACAGCTGCAGCCGCATGATCCGGCACCACTTCCGCGGGGCCGCTCTCCGGTATCACGGCACTTCCGGCCCGCGGCCACCCTCCGGCGCCATGCGCCACCTCCCGCCAGCGGGAGGAAGATAAGACAGCTGCAGCCGCATGATCCGGCACCACTTCCGCGGGGCCGCTCTCCGGTGTCACGGCACTTCCGGCCCATGACCACCCTCCGACGCTGCACGCCACCTCCCGCCAGCGGGAGGGGAAGAAGAGGACGACGGTCTCATGATTCGGCACCGCTCCCACGCGACCACCCTCCGGTGTCACGGCACTTCCGACCCGTGACCACCCTCCGACGCTGCGCGCCACCTCCCGCCAGCGGGAGGGGAGACGGGAATCACGACCACACGGTCACACAGTCGCACAGTCACACAGACACACGATCGCACGGTCACACGCCACAAGGCGAAGAGCCCTGTAATCCCGTATATAATCGAGTACCGTAATTTCACCTAGGCGTAGGCGGCGTGTGGGAACGCTGGTCGAGGCCCATCCTGCGGGACGGCGGAGAACCGCCGCGGGATGAACCATTCACGCACACACCATGATTTCGATGATCATCCAATCGTTGCTGATTTCCGTTTCCGTCGCGATGGACGCGTTCGCCGTGTCCATCGGCAAGGGCCTGACCGTGAAGAAGGCGCGGTTCGTGGACGCCCTGAAATGCGGCCTGTGGTTCGGTGGATTCCAGGCGCTGTTCCCGCTGCTCGGCATCTTCGCCGCCTCCACGTTCGCCTCCTATGTGACGAGCGTGGATCATTGGATCATCTTCGTCCTGCTGGCCGTGATCGGCGGCAACATGATCCGCGAGGCGTTCGAGGAGCCTGAGGAGGATGCGAAGGAGACCCCCGACTTCGACTGGAAGCACATGCTGCCGCTGGCGGTGGCGTGCAGCATCGACGCGTTCGCGGTCGGCGTGAGCCTGGGATTGATGAAGATCAACATCGCGTTCACGGTCTCCGCGATGGGTGTGGTGACGGGCCTGTTGTCGATTGCCGGCATCTACATCGGCCGCGTGTTCGGCTCCCGTTGGCAGATTCCGGCGCAGATCGCCGGCGGTGTCGTGCTGATTCTCATCGGCGTCAAGGTGCTGCTCGAGCATCTGGGCATCATCGCGTTCTGAGTACCGTTCCCCCCTCCCCTCTGACGAGGGAGTGTCTGACGAGGGAGGCGCCGAAGGCGACGGAGGGAGCGACCGTGCGCGAATCGCCCCTCAGCCGACGATTCAGCCGACGATTCAGCCGACGATCTGGAGGAACAGGGCGGCGGCGAAGGAGACGAGTCCGAAGAACATGACGGGCAGCAGCGCGACGCCGATCCACGGGGCGCGCTGCGCCGGATCGGCGTCAAGCTCCCTGAGCCACCACACGGAAGCGTAGGCGAGCACGAGCGCGAACAGCACCATCACCGCGACCACGCCCGCGAACAGGAGCGTCGGCGCGGTGATTGCCCCGGCCACCACGTAGGGGAAGAACAACCAGCCGGCCAGCGAGATTGCCGCGGCACCGCCGGTCACGCAATGCGACAGGGCGCGGATGAGGTGAGAACGCTCCTCACGCAGCATCTGCCGTCCGAACGAGACGATGGTGAGGACGACGAGCAGTCCGGCGACGGCGGCCGCCCAGCGGATTTCGGCGGAGTTGGTGTCGAACAGGACGGCGTGGGAATCGTCGTTCGCCATGATCAGGTTCCCGGCGGCGGGGGACACGACGAACACGAGCGACAGTGCTCCGGCGACCAGGCCGATCACACGGTCGATGATGGTCGCGCGGAACGGCCAGTACACGTGGAACAGCACGAGCACGACCGCCAGCAGCACAGTCGCGGCCATCTGTGCGATGATGCCGCCACCGGCGTCGGCCAAAGCCCATACGGCGCCGATCACGATGAGCAACGCGTACGCGAACGCCTGCGCGCCGAGCATCGCCCCGCGCTTGGCGTTCCACTGGCTGACGGTTTCGCCGTTCATATCCACACTCCCGAATCCACAACTCGACCTCGTTGACCGCACCAATCCTACCCGCCGCGCCGGATGCAGCCCCACGCGCGCCACCTCCCGCCCGCGACCACCCTCCGACGCTACGCGCCACCTCCCGCAGGCGGGAGGGAGATGAAAGCCGCTCAGCCGCGCGGCCCATACACGCCATAATGCAGAAGAGCCCGCATAGTGGACATGACCACATGGTGGATGGTCTTCCATCGCAATTTCCATGATTTTCGCAGCGGATTTTCCGACGGGACCATTTTGTGCCCCGTCCGCCACCGACGATTCTCCCTCGTCAGCCCTCGTCAGCCCTCGTCAGCCCTCACCGGCCCCCATAGCCCCACGGAAACCGCAGTTTCCTGCACCAGTTCGCACGCATATTGCCTCTTGTTGTCACAGAAGTTACCATCATGTGTCCCATCTGTGCGCGTACAATGAGGCGCAGTATTCGTAAGGGTTTCCATCACGAATCTCCGATCCGGCGCACGACCGGCTCGGTCATTCCCGCAACGGACGTCATCGACCCGGTGAGGTTTTCCGGTCCGACCAGCGTCCGCACCATGCGCCCGAGCCATGAGAGGGGCAAGACGTGACTGATCTGACGTTGATGACGTTCGCTAGCAACCCCGCCTCCGTGCTGCCGTCGCTCGCCCTGCTCTCCCACCGTGTGCGCGTCCTGCCGATGGACGCGGCCAGTCTGGTGAAGATGCCGGAGAACACGATCCTGTTCCTCGACGCGCGCGACGATCTGGCCACCGCGAAGACCCTGTGCAATCTCATCCACGCGTCCGGCCTGTCCACGCCGATCGTGCTGATCCTCACCGAGGGCGGCTTCACCGTCGTCAACTCGCAGTGGGGCATCGCCGACGTGGTCGTCTCGACCGCTTCGCCGGCGGAGGTCGAGGGTCGTCTGCGTCTCGTCTCCGAACGCGGCAACGCGCCCGCCGCGAGCGCGAACGCCGCCGCGGGCGACAAGGGCGTGACCACCGAGGACGGTCAGATCCGCTCCGGCGACCTCATCGTGGACACGAACGGCTACACAGCCTCCCTGCACGGCCGCCCGATCGATCTGGCGTACAAGGAGTTCGAGCTGCTCAAGTATCTCGTGCAGCATCCGGGCCGTGTGTTCACGCGCGCGCAGCTGCTGCAGGAGGTGTGGGGCTACGACTACTACGGCGGCACGCGCACCGTCGACGTGCACATCCGTCGTCTGCGCGCCAAGCTCGGCGGCGAATACGAGCATCTCATCGGCACCGTGCGCAACGTCGGCTACCGTTTCGACCCGCCGGACGAGGAGTCCGAGGAGTCGGCCGCCAAGTCCGCCGCGCGCAACGCGCCGAAGGACGAGTGATCGGCCGGCCGCCACCGCCCCGATCCTCCCGATATGCCACGCGAATCGAAGCGGGCCCGCGTCGCCCGCATGCACGACGAGTACGCGATCCTCACCGGACTGTTCCCCGAACCGAAGTGCGCGCTCGACTTCTCGACGCCGCTGCAGCTGCTCATCGCGACCGTCCTGAGCGCGCAGACCACCGACAAACGCGTCAACACCGTCACGCCGGAACTCTTCGCCCGCTATCCGGACGCCGCCGCGCTGGCCGTCGCGAATCCCGAGGACGTGGAGGACATCATCCATCCGCTCGGCTTCTACCGTTCCAAGACGAAGCATCTGCTGGGGCTCGCCGCCGCGCTCGACGAACGTTTCGGCGGCGAGGTGCCGCGCACGATGGCGGAGCTCACGAGCCTGCCGGGCGTGGGCCGCAAAACGGCGAACGTCGTGCTCGGCAACGCGTTCGGCGTACCCGGCTTCCCCGTCGACACGCACGTGATGCGCGTGACCGGACGCCTGCGCTGGCGCAGCGACTGGCGCGAACGTCACCCCGATCCGGTGGCGGTCGAGAAGGAGATCACCGCGTGCTTCCCGCCCGAGGAGTGGACGGATCTGAGCCACCGTCTCATCCTGTTCGGGCGCGCGGTCTGCCACGCGCGCACGCCCGATTGCGCCGACTGTCCGCTCGCCGCCACCTGCCCGTCCGCGTCGTAGCCGCCCGTCACGCGTAGACTGAGCCACATGGCGAATCACGGCAACGGCACACGCAATCCCCGCAACGGCAACGCCCTCGACGAACTCAAACGCTGGGGCGTCTTCCTCGGCGTCGCGTTGGCGCTCTCCGCGCTCGTCTGGCTCGGCTGGACGGTCGTGCGGGATCGCGACGTCGTCGCCGCGTTCGAAGGCGGCGCCACGGCGGGCGAATCCGTGACGATCGGTCTGACCGGCGTGCCCGACTCGCTCGACATCCGCACCGCATCCGGCGCGCAGTCCGACCGTCTCAGCCGCGTGCTCATCGGCAACGTGTACGAGACGCTGCTCGACGTGGACGACAAGAACCAGATCACCGGCGGTCTCGCGTCGAAGTGGGAGACGTCGGCGGACGGCAGGACGTTGACGCTCACGATGCGTTCCGGACTCACGTTCGCGAACGGCGACACGCTCGACTCGACCGATGCCGTGTGGTCGATCCAGCAGGCCGTGGAAGGCAAGTGGCCGGATGCGGATGCGAAGTTCAAGCGTCTCGCCTCCGTCACGAACCCGAACCCGACGACGGTGGTCATCGCGCTCAGCGAACCGGATCCGACGCTCACGCGCACGCTCACCGGCCGTCTCGGCATCGTCTACGATGCGGACGCGAACGTGAACTATGCGAAGCAGACCGCCGGTTCCGGCCCGTTCGCCGTCTCGTCGTTCAAGGACGGCGTGATGACGCTCAAGGCGCGTTCCGGAGGCGGCGCGAAGGTCGGCACCGTCACGTTCAAGTATTTCGCCGACGACGATACGTTGATGAAGCAGGCCGATTTCGGCGGATTCGACATGATCCTGCCGGATTTCGCAAGTTCCGCGGACGGGCTCGCCGGCGACGCCTCGTTCGCCACCGTGTACGGCGCCAGCACGCGCAAGGTGACGCTGCTCTACAACAACGACGCCGATTCGATCCTCTCCGACGTGCAGGCGCGGCAGGCGATGCGCCTCATGCTCGACAAGGCGGCGCTGGCGAACGGCCGCAAACAGGATGTGGAGCAGGTGCTCGGCGGACCGATCGGCCCGCTCGAACCCGGTTATGAGAACCTCACCTCCATCCTGCCGTACGACAGCGCGAAGGGACGGTCGATGATGAGCTACTTCTCCTCCGGATACGTCGGCACGCTGAAGCTCGTCACCACGGCCGCGTACACGTCGCTGGCGCAGGCGATCGCCGCGCAGTACCAGACGGCGGGCGTCGCCGTCGACGTGGAGACGGTCGACGCGGCGCAGCTCGACCAGCGCGCGCAGTCACGCGACTTCCAGCTCATGCTCACCGAGCTCGACGGCGAGGACGGATCGGCGATCTTCGCGACACCCGACTCGACGCCGCACTACACGAACGCGGACGCGCAGTCGCAGTACGCGGCGGCGGCGGGCGCCGCGAACGCGACGGACTACGCGAACAGACTGAAGACGTATGCGCGCACGGTGAGCGAGGACGCGGCCAGCGACTGGCTGTACACGAAGCGCAACGCGATCGTCGTGAAGAAGACGCTGAACGGCTACCCCACCCAGCTCACCGACACCCGACTGCCGCTGAAGGACCTCGCAAAACAGTAGGCGTTGTCACCTAAGCCGCATAAACTCGCCTGTATGACTGAAGCCAAATCCATCACGGCCAACCTCACCCCGCTCCCCGACCGCGTGGGCGTGGACGGCCTCGAAGACAAGTGGCGTGCCGTCTGGGACGAACAGGGCACCTACAAGTTCAACGACACCCGCGACCGCAAGGCCGTGTACTCCATCGACACCCCGCCGCCCACCGTGTCCGGCCACCTGCACGTGGGCCACGTGTTCTCCTACACGCACACGGACGTGATCGCCCGTTTCAAGCGCATGCAGGGCTTCGACGTGTTCTACCCGATGGGCTGGGACGACAACGGCCTGCCGACCGAGCGCCGTGTGCAGAACTACTACGGCGTGCGCGTCGACACCTCCCTCAAGTACGACCCGGACTTCAAGCCGCCGTTCGAAGGCACCGACGGCAAGAAGATCGACGCCAAGGACCAGGTGCCGTGCTCCCGCCAGAACTTCATCGAACTGTGCGAGAAGCTCACCGCCGAGGACGAGAAGCTGTTCGAGGCACTGTGGCGCAAGCTGGGCCTGTCGATCGACTGGTCGCAGACCTACCACACGATCGGCGAGCATCCGCGCCGCGTCGCCCAGAAGGCGTTCCTGCGCAACCTCGCCCGCGGCGAGGCCTACCAGAAGGACGCCCCGGGCCTGTGGGACGTGACCTTCCAGACCGCCGTGGCCCAGGCCGAGCTCGAATCGCGCGAATACCCGGGCTTCTACCACAAGGTGGCGTTCCGCTTCGAGGACGGCACCCCGATCTACATCGAGACGACCCGCCCCGAGCTGCTGGCCGCCTGCGGCGCGCTGATCGCGCACCCGGACGACGAGCGCTACAAGCAGTACTTCGGCCAGTACGTCTACTCCCCGCTGTTCAAGGTGAAGGTGCCGATCCTCGCGCACCCGGCCGCCGAGATGGACAAGGGCGCCGGCATCGCCATGTGCTGCACCTTCGGCGACGTGACCGACGTCGAATGGTGGCGTGACCTGAACCTGCCGACCCGTCCGATCATCCAGCGCAACGGCCGCATCGTGATGTCCGTGCCGGACTGGATCACCGACGAGGGCGGCAAGGCGATCTTCGCGGAGACCGAAGGCAAGACCACGTTCTCCGCCCGCAAGATCATCGTCGACCATCTGCGCGAGTCCGGCGACCTGGACGGCGAGCCGACGCCGACGAAGCGTATGACGAACTTCTACGAGAAGGGCGACAAGCCGCTCGAGATCGTCACCTCCCGCCAGTGGTACCTGAAGAACGGCGGCACCGACCAGAAGCTGAACGCCGAGCTCATCGAGCGCGGCCGCGAGCTCGAGTTCCACCCGGACTTCATGCGCGTGCGCTACGAGAACTGGGTGCACGGCCTCAACGGCGACTGGCTGATCTCCCGCCAGCGCTTCTTCGGCGTGCCGTTCCCGCTGTGGTACCCGGTCAAGGAGGACGGTTCGGCCGACTACGACCATCCGATCACCCCGTCCGAGGACATCCTGCCAATCGACCCGACCACCGACGTGCCGGCCGGCTACGACGAATCGCAGCGTGACGTGCCCGGTGGCTTCACCGCCGAGAAGGACATCATGGACACGTGGGCGACCTCCTCGCTCACCCCGCAGATCGTGACCCGCTGGGAGGAGCCCGGCGAGGAGAACCAGGCGCTGTTCAAGGCCACGTTCCCGATGGATCTGCGCCCGCAGGGCCAGGACATCATCCGCACCTGGCTGTTCAGCTCCGTGGACCGCGCGCACCTCGAGAACAAGTGCCTGCCGTGGAAGCACACGACCCTCTCCGGCTGGATCCTCGACCCGGACCACAAGAAGATGTCGAAGTCCAAGGGCAACGTCGTCGTGCCGAACAAGCCGATCGAGCAGTTCGGCGCCGACGCGGTACGCTACTGGGCCGCCGCCGCGCGACTCGGCCTCGACGCCACCTACGACGAGGGCCAGATGAAGATCGGCCGCCGTCTGGCGATCAAGCTGCTCAACGCGACGAAGTTCGCGCTGGCCATCGGCCGTGAGGATGAGAACCACCACGTCTCCGAGGCCGCCGAGGCGGTCTGGGATCCGGCCGACGTGACCGAGCCGCTCGACCGCGCCGCCATGGCCCGCATGGCGCTCGTGGTGCGCGAGGCGACCGCCGCGCTCGACCACTACGAGCACTCCAAGGCGCTTGAGGCCATCGAGAACTACTTCTGGCAGTTCTGCGACGACTACATCGAGCTGGTGAAGAACCGCGCCTACGGCACCGCCGACGCGACCGGCCACGTGCCGTCCGAGGCAGCCGTCAAGTCCGCGCGCACCGCGCTGGGCCTCGGCCTCGACGCGTTCACCCGCCTGCTCGCGCCGTTCCTGCCGTACGCCACCGAAGAGGTGTGGAGCTGGATGCACGCCGACTCCGGTTCGGTGCACCGCGCCGCATGGCCGACCCCGGACGTGTACGAGGCGGCCGCGTTCAAGGTGGCCCCGGAGCTGCTGAACCACGCCGGCGAGGCGCTGGCCGCGCTGCGCGGCATCAAGTCCAAGGCGAAGGTCTCGATGAAGACGCCGATCCTGTCCGTCACGCTGGGCGTGGCCGACGACGTGCGCGAATCGCTGGCCGGTGCGCTGGACGACATCGCCGAGGCCGGCCGTGTGGTGGGCAAGATCCACTTCGCCGCCGCAGCCGCCGCCGTCAAGGCCGTCAAGGAGACCGTCGAGGCCGCAGCCGCAGCCGCGAAGGACGCCGCCAAGGAGGCCAAGGCCGAGACCGAGGCCGCCGCCGAGATCATCGTCGAGGAAAGCGAACTCGGCGAGCCGCCGGCTAAGAAGCCGCGCAAGTAGTAGTAGGAGGCGGGCTTCCCCGGTCGTCCCTCGCGGCGGCCGCCGCTCGCTTCGCCTACGGGGAGTCCACCGGACTCCCCGCTTCACGGCTCAGCCGGTCAAGAAGCCGCGCAAGTAGTATCCTGCAGCCGGTTACAACCGGTAGCCGGTGCCGCAACATAAAGGGGTTGTCGGCCGGAATCGTGATGATTCCGGCCGACAACCCCTTCGCATATCACGGCTACAAAGAGCCCTACGCACTGTAGTGCGCATGGGCCGCGCGACACCCACGCCGCTGCATCCCCTCGCCCCCGCTGGCGGGGGCTCCCGGCGCGAGCCGGGTGGGGGTGGTTCCGCTGACAACACCGATGTCAGCCGGACACGGCGGCGATTCACCGCCGCCGACCACCCACCGGCGCTACGCGCCACCTCCCGCCAGCGGGAGGAAAAGCATTAGCCACATGCCCGCCAGACGGAAGGCCCATACCTCCCACCAGCGAGAGAAAGATGACCGTGCGGCCTCTATACACGTCACAATGCGAAGAACGCGCAGACGGTGACACGGAACCCGTGTCACCGAATTCAGATAATGCCCAAGAATCTAAAAAGTTCTAAAGAATCTAAAAAGTCTAAAAAAGTCTAAAACACATTTCCTTCACATTTGCGATTCAAAACCGCATACTCCGCCTCGCCACTGTTAGCCTTGCCCCAAACCGTGCGTCAGCCATCCGCTCGCGCGAGACGCTGGAGACGGGAATCGGGAACAGGGTCAGAAGGCGGGAATGACGAGCAGGAGGCGTGTGGAGGCCGTGCCGGAGTCCGCCGAGTCACCGACAGTCGAGTCACCGGCAGACGAACCCGTGACAGTCGAGTCACCGACAGTCGAGCCACCGGCAGTCGAACCCGTGACAGCCGAGTCACCGGCAGATACCCCCGCAGAAGACGACCCCGCGGCGGCCACGGGCAGTTTGGCTTGAAGAGCCGTGTCGGCGAGCAGCGTTTGGATGAGCGCGCCGGCATCGCCGAGCGCGGTCGCATCGTTGATGAGTTGGGTCGTATCGACGGTGAGCCGTGTACCGGAACCGCCCGCCGAACCGTTGGAACCGCTCATGCCGACATACGGCGACAGTTGCGTCAACGCGGACTTCGAAGACTCCGAGGACCCCGAAGATGCCGCATCCGCATGAGTCCCGGCACCGCCCGCACCCGACGAGCCATGGTTCCCCGCATCGTTCGTATCCGACGCACCGGACGCATCACCCGACTTCGCGGACGCACCGGACGAACCACCCACGCCGGGCACGCCGCCGGCGAACTTCAGCACATCACCGGAATCGGTACGCCCCGCGGTCTCGTCGATCACCGTAGTCGTCACATCACCCGCGGACGCCTTCGCGGCACGTCGCTCGGCGGCGGCAAGGTGCCGCAGACGCGTCGTTTCGGCGCGCGCCGCAAGCGAGGAATCACCCGTCATGCCACTTCCGACAAACCGACCGGCATCACCGGCGGTTCCAGCGCCAGTACCCGCGTCGCCCGTCACCGCCGTCGTCCCGGCAGTCCCGGCAGTTCCGGCAGTCCCGGCAGTCCCGGCAGAACCGGCACCCGCACCGGCAGCAGTCGCACCGGCCGTGCCGGTCCCAGTCGCGTCACCGTTCAACTCCCCCGCGAACCGCAGCAGCACCTGACGGTACGCACTGCCCGCGCCGGTACGCTCACGCGCCGCGGCGAGCGCGGCCATCGCCGCATCCACCTTCGCCGCGTCATCCGCGTGCGCACCACCGGCACCGTCGCTGCCGGAAGCATCACTGCCGGCACCGTCGCCACCGGAAGCACCCGCGCCGCCGATACCGAACTCCTTCGCGGTCGCCGCGTTCGCCTCGGCGGCATACGCGGACGCCCCCGCGGAGCTCCCACCGGTCAATGCGCTCAAATGCTTCGTATACGCGTCCGTGTACGCCATCGAATACGGGATCATCGCCTGGGACAGCTGCGACTGGCCCGCCGCATACGCCTTCGCGCCTTCAGTGGTCTCCTCGCCGGCGCGGCGGCGCAGCGTGTCCGCGAGACCGTCGACGCCCTGCGCGCGCACCATGCGAATCACCTGCTCGATCGCATCCGCGGCACCCGTGTGCTGATGTGCGGAGGCCAGCGCGTCGGTCGCACTCGCTTCGTCAAGCACCGCGGCGGCGAGCGGAGTGCCGCCGCTGAGCTCGCCGGCCGTGCCCATAAGCGCGGTCAGCTGCGTGCTCGATCCGATCGAGCCGGACAGATGATTCGTGTACGACGTGACGTAGGCGCTCATGTACGCGCCGAACGCCTTGTCATAGTCGGCTTGTTTCGCGGCGATCTCACTGGCGGCAAGGGAGCGTTCGAGGTCGCGCAGCGCGGTGAGTTTGTCGATGAGATCCTGATGCGCACCGGCAGCACCGGTCACGCCGGTCGCACCGCCAGAACCGGCAGAACCGGCAGCATCATCGCCATCCGAGCCGCCCAGCGACCCGTCGCCCATCGCGACGGCCTCGCCGGCGAGCGCCGACGCCCCGCCCGCGGAGACGACGACCACATCGCCCATCGTGAACTTCTTCGCGTTCATATAGCAGTCGATGCGGTCGCCGACGCGCATCACGGCGGCGACGACCGTGTTCGCCCCTTGCGTGGTGACGACGGCGTCGTGGTTCACGTTCACGTCGTCGGCGACGCGCGTCGGCACGGTGAACGCGACGAGCATGCGCTGCGATCGCACTGCGCGGGGCAGGTCGTCGTCGAGCGTGTCGGCTTCGAGCGTGACGTGTACGCCGACGAGCCCGCTGGCTCCGGCGACCGTCGCGCGTTTCACATTCGGCCCGTCGAGCGAATAGTCGATATGCGCCGCGATCGGCAGTTCGCGTTCGCCGGCGCGCACGCGCGTGACCGTCGCCGCCGGTGACGGCGACGTGCCAGCACCTCCCTGACCTTCCGCGGCTTCAGCGGAATCCTTCACGAGGTACAACGCGCCCGGGCCGCCGTCCGACGCGGTCACGGTGAGTACGTCACGGTCTACGATGGTGGGAACATCCGCATGGGAGGTGACCACCGTCGCGCCGACGGCCCCTCCCAAGACGAGCGTCGAAGCGACGGCGATCACGCAGGCGCACGCACACGCGCACGCCAAGGCACCCCGGCGTCGCGTTCGAATCTTCATCCGGGGTTGGGTGTTGCGGTTGCGCACGATCAGGCGAACACGTCCAGCACGCCCGGGTCGCCGCCGGCCTCGGCGATGCGCTGGTGGCGCTTCTTCGCCTCGGTGACGACGAATTCGCGGTACATCTCGGCGATGTCCGGATCGAGGCCGGCGGCCACGGCGATGCGGTGGAGGCGTTCGATCTGGTAGTCCTCGCGCTTGTAGTCGGCGGGGGCGAAGCCGGCGCGCGCCTTGAGCACGCCGACCTGCGACGTGTACTTGAAGCGTTCGGCGAGCAGGGAGACGATGGCCGTGTCCACGTTGTCGATGGATTGGCGCAGCGCTTTGATCTTCGCCACGGTTTCGGCGGTCTCGGGGTTCTCCGCGGCTTTCGCGGAGTCGATGACGGTGGCGTGTTCGCCGGGATTGCGGGTGACGGTGGCGCTCAGCCAGTCGCCGCCGTTCTCGTCCGCAGCATCCGCGGCGTCCGCGGATCGTTCGGGGGTGCTCGTCGTTTCAGTCATACGAGCCACCTTACTCCACTCTCGCGCAATGCACCCAGCGAGCCGCCTCACGCATACCGTCAATACCGGTACGTCAGTAGCGATAGTCCGGGCCGATGGCGAGGGCGTCGTCGTGGGTGCGGCCGGTGTGGATCGCCTCATTGACCTGGGCGATCTCGTCGGCCGAGTAGTCGAGCGCACGGCCGTCGATCTCGTTCACCGGAATCACCCAGCCGCCGTGCGTCATGTACAGGCGGTCGGCCTCGCGCAGTTCGGCGATCGGCAGTTTGCGGTATTCGATGGACTTGCCCTCCTGGCGCGCCCACGCGAACAGTTCACGCTGGGACGTGCCGTTGAGGATGCCGATTGACGGGTCGGGGGTCACGAACGTGTCGCCGTAGCGGGCCACGATCGACGAGTTCGGACATTCCATCGTGTAACCGTCCTCGGTGTAGAGCACGGCGTCGCCGACGCCGCGGCGCGCGCACTCGCGGTGCACGGCGCAGTTGAATGCGTAGCTCAGCGTCTTCGCGCCGTTGAGCAGCCACGGCGCGCGTTCGGTGATGTCGGACGGGTAGCCGCGCGTCATCGAGGCCATCGTGATCGGATCGGTCTCGTGCAGCGTGCCCTTGGCGTCGAGGAAGATGAACACCGTGGGCGTGCGGTCGGAGGCCTTGCCCACGCCGGTGTCGGGATCGAGGCCGCGCGAGACGATGATGCGCAGCAGCGGACCGGGTTCGGGGTCGTCATACGCGTCGATGACCTGCTCGACGCCGCGCGTGATCGCCTCGAAGTTCGGCTTGGGCAGGTCGACCATCGCAGCGGACTGGGCGAGACGACGCAGATGGTTCTCCAGCGAGACCGGGTAGCCCTTCCACACGGTCGTCGCCTCGAAGATGCCGTCGCCGCGCAGCACGCTCAGATCGAAGGCGTTGATGTTGAGTCCACTCGGATCGACCAGGGTGATGAGATCGGCGTCGCTCACCTTCTCATCGCCGAACATCGCTTTGCCGTTGCCCATTCCCAACACGATCGAACTCATCACAGTCCCTTTCTCTGATTCGACATGGCGGTTCTCACATCAGCGCCCAACCTAACCACGCATTGTTTCATGTGAAACATCCGATGTAGCACGACGGAAATGCAACGGTCACAAACGGACATGAACCGTAACGCGGTGCCGCCGTATCGTGGCGGACAACAGTGCGAACAGCAGTGCGCGCGACGCGAGAACGCGCGGAAACGGGGGACGCCATGACCGAAACAACCAGAACGACCGAAACAGCCGGGACAGCCGGAACGGCCGAAACAAGCCCGGCTGGCGCAATCACCGCAACATCGTCAGCCGTAGCGATGCCGTCAACCACAGCAATGCCGCCCACCACCACAGCCGCCGCAACTCCGGCGACGTCCGCACTCAACGCCGACTCCACCCCCGAGGCCGCACGCCTCGCCTTCCGTGACGGGCTCGTGCGCCCGACCTGCGGCATCGCGAAGGGCTACGCGCAGGCGAATCTGATGATCCTGCCGAAGGATCTCGCCTTCGACTTCCTGCTGTTCGCGCAACGCAATCCGAAGCCATGCCCGTTGCTCGAGGTGATGGAGGCGGGCGAGACCAAGCCCGCCACCTGCCCCGGCGCGGACATCCGCACCGACGTACCGCTGTACCGCGTGTGGGAGCATGGCGAACTCGTCGCCGAAACGCCCGACATCACCGACTACTGGCGCGACGACCTGGTCACGTTCGTGATCGGATGCAGCTTCACGTTCGAGTTCCCGCTCATGGAGGCGGGCGTGCCGGTGCGGCACATCACCGCCGGCCGCAACGTGCCGATGTACGACACGTCCATCGCCTGCCGCCCGGCCGGCGCGTTCCACTCGAACATGGTCGTCTCGATGCGCGGCATCCCGTCCACGCAGGTGGCCGACGCGGTGCGCATCTCCGGCTACTACCCGTCCGTGCACGGCGCGCCCGTCTGCGTCGGCGATCCGGCGGCGATCGGCGTGACCGACATCATGCACCCCGACTACGGCGACGCCCCGATCCTCGAGGACGGCGACGTGCCGGTCTTCTGGGCGTGCGGCGTGACCCCGCAGGCCGCCGCGATGGCCTCGAAGCCGCCGTTCGCGATCACACACGCTCCCGGCCACATGCTCATCACCTCGAAGCGCGACCTCGGCTACATGGTGTGACGGAGGCCTCCGGCGCACGACGTTCAGCCGCACGACGCACAGTCGCACGGTCCGCACGCGGACACGGATCACGCGAATCACGCGGATCACACCAATCTCGAAAGGACGAACACCCAACATGACCACCATCGATCTGAACAGCGACATGGGCGAAAGCTTCGGACGCTGGAAGCTCGGCGACGACGAGGCGCTGCTCACCGTCGTCTCCAGCGCAAACATCGCCTGCGGCTTCCACGCCGGCGACCCGAGCGTGATGCGCCGCACGCTGGCGAACGCGGCGGCGAACGACGTCGCGGTCGGCGCGCACGTCGCCTACCGCGATCTCGCCGGGTTCGGCCGCCGCTACGTCGACGTCGCGCCCGCCGAACTCACCGCGGACGTGATGTACCAACTGGCCGCGCTGGAAGGCATGGCGAAGGCGGCGGGCACACGCGTGCGCTACGTGAAGCCGCACGGCGCGCTGTACAACCGGATCGTCGCCGACGAAACGCAGGCGAAGGCGGTCGTCGAAGCGATGCGCGCCATCGACCCTGCACTCGCCCTGCTCACGCTGCCCGGCTCCGCGGTAGGCCGCGTGGCCGAGGCGGCCGGGCTGCGCGTGTTCCGCGAAGCGTTCGCCGACCGCGCGTACACGCCCGACGGCACGCTCGTCTCACGCCGCCTGCCGGGCGCGGTCATCGCCGACCCGGATGCGGTCGCCGCGCGCGTCTCACGCATGGTGACCGACGGCGTGGTCGAGGCGATCGACGGCACAGTCGTGCCGATTCGCGCCGACTCGGTGTGCGTGCACGGCGACTCGCCGGCCGCCGTCGCGCTCGCGAAGGCGGTGCGCGCGCGACTCACCGCCGACGGCGTCGCGATCCGTCCGTTCGCAGCGTTCGCAGCGTGAGGATGCTCATGATTCGCGCCACCATCTCCGGCAACCCGCCCGGCAGTACCTCCACCACTTCTTCCACCATTTCTTCCGACGGCGCATCACCCATCCGCGCCGACGATATGCTCGCGGGAGCATCCTCGCGCCCGCTGCGGTTCCTGCCATGCGGCGAATCGGCGATGATCGTCGAATGCGCCGATCTGGACGCGGCGCTGGAATTGTACGCGGCGATCGACGCGGCGGCCTTCGACGGAGTGACGACGGTGCTGCCGGCGGCGCGCACGGTATACGTCGCGTTCGATCCGCTGCTCGCGGCGACGAACGTGCACGGTTGGGGAACGGATGTGCATGGTTTCCGTGCGAACGTGCATGGTTCGGAGACGAACGTGCGGGATTTCCGGAGCATCCTGCAGTCGAAAATCGCGAACCTGCACGGTGAGGTGCTGAAGACCCGTGATTCCCGGGTCGTGGAGATTCCGGTCGTGTATGACGGCGAGGATCTTGGGAACGTTGCCAAATTGCTCGACATCAGCACCGAACAGGTGGTCGCACGACATGCCGGACAACCGTGGAAGGTCGCGTTCGGCGGGTTCGCCCCCGGCTTCGACTACCTCGTGGGAGGCGACCCGATCTTCGATGTGCCGCGCCGAAAAGCGCCGCGTTTGGCCGTTCCTGCGGGCTCAGTGGGGCTCGCCGGCACGTTCTCCGGCGTCTACCCAAGGGCCAGTTCGGGTGGTTGGCAGCTCATCGGCAGGACCTCCGTTCCGATGTGGAACGATGCCATGAATCCGCCCGCGCTCCTCCGCCCCGGCGACACCGTTCGCTTCACACCCGCACGCGCCGAAGCCACGGCGCAGGGCGTTCTTCAGCAGGACACCCCACACAATGCCTCGGAAAGACTACACAATACAGCCCCAACCATGCACGTTGCCGGTTCAACCATGCAGGACACCGGTTCAACCATGCAGGACACCGGCACCACGCCCGACGGCCCAACCATGCACGCTACCGGCACCACGCCCGACGGCCCAACCATGCACGCTACCGGCACCACGCCCGACGGTTCAACCATGCAGGACACCGGCACCACGCCCGATGCCCCCGCCCTTGAGGCCGTCAGCCCCGGTATCCTCGCCACGTTCCAGGATGAGGGCCGCCGCGCGCCCGAGATGGGCGTCACCGGCTCGGGGGCGGCCGACCCTCGTGCCTTCCACCTGGCAAACGAGCTGGTCGGCAATCCCGCCGGCACCCCGGTCATCGAACTGACCGGCGGCAACGCATCGTTCACCGCTCACGGCGACCTCACTATCGCGGTCACCGGCGCCCCGGTCCCCGTCACCATCATCTCCGCCAGCAACCCCCTACATCAGTCGGGTTCAGCCCCTTCCGCCCCCACCGGCAGTGCCCCGCGCAATCCGAACACCCCCTTCTTCGCCCCCGCCGGCGGGGGCTCCCGGCGCACGCCGGTTGGGGGTGGTCGCAAGCACGCCGCCCGCACTCCGGACCCCGCCTTCCCTATCACCCGGCAGGAGGCGTTCCTGCTGCGCGACGGCGAGACCGTCGCCATCGGCGCGCCGACAGCCGGCCTGCGCGACTACATCGCCGTGCGCGGCGGATTCGCCGTGCCCACGATTCTCGATTCCGCCTCCACCGACACGATGAGCGGCATCGGCCCCACCCCGCTACGCCCCGGCGACCTCATCCCTATCAATCCCTCGTCGGCAGGGGCCACGGCACGGCGACCATTCACCATCGGGCTCCCTCAGCCGTGGCCGGACGACCTGCCGCGCGCCGCCGCAACCAACACCAACACCAACACCAACACCAACACCAACACCAACACCAACACCAACACCAACACCACGAATATCACCGAACTCGCCGTCACCCTCGGGCCGCGCGACGACTGGTTCACCGAAGCCGGCATCGCCACGTTCCTCGGTACCACGTGGACCGTCACCGCCCAGTCGAACCGCGTCGGTCTCCGTCTCGCCGCTGCGGTAACCGCAGCCTCCGCATCGCCAGACTCCATGCCAGCCGGCACACCGGCCACACCAGCCGCATCGGCCACACCGGCCACGCCGGCCGCATCGGCCGAGCCGGCCACGCCGGCCGTCACACCCTACTCCCCCGTCATCGAACGCCGCGACCCGCACGCGGAGCTGAACAGCGAGGCGACGATTCCCGGCAGCATCGAGGTGCCGGGCAACGGGCTGCCGCTCATCTTCCTGCGCGATCAACCGGTGACCGGCGGCTACCCGGTGATCGCCGTACTCACCACAGCGGCCCTCACCACCGCCGGTCAGCTCCCGCCCGGCGCGCAAATCCGCTTCACCCTCCACGAAAGGACGGCATAATGCCCCAGTTCCAACCCACATCCACGTCAGCCACCCCAGCCACGTCAGCCACACCGACCTCAGCACCGGCACCCGCCTCAACCCACCACCGCCTCACCCGCGTCCTCATCGCAAACCGCGGCGAAATCGCGGTGCGCATCATCCACGCCTGCCATGACACGGGCCGCACGGCCATCGCCGTCTACGCCGACCCGGACGCGGACGCCCTGTTCGTCCATCTCGCCGACGAGGCCTACGCGCTCGACGGCGCGACCTCGAAGACCACGTATCTCGACATCGCCAAGATCGTCGGCATCGCGAAGAAATCCCACGCCGACGCCGTGCACCCCGGCTACGGCTTCCTTTCCGAGAACGCGGATTTCGCACAGGCGGTCATCGACGCGGGGCTCGCATGGATCGGCCCGAGCCCGGAGACGATCCGCATGCTCGGCTCGAAGGTGGAGGCGCGTCGCATCGCCGCCGACGTGGGCGCGCCGATGGCCCCGGGCACCACGGAACCGGTGCACGACCCGGCGCAGGTGGTCGCGTTCGCGCGCGAGCACGGACTGCCACTCGCCATCAAAGCCGTGTATGGCGGCGGCGGGCGCGGCCTCAAGGTCGTCCACGAGCTCAAGGACGTGGAGGAGGCGTTCGTCTCCGCCACGCATGAGGCCGAGGTCGCGTTCGGCAACGGCGACTGCTTCATCGAACGGTTCCTCGCGCGCCCGCGTCACGTGGAGGTGCAGGTGCTCGGCGACCGCGCCGGCCGCGTGGTCGCCGTCGGCACGCGCGACTGTTCGTTGCAGCGCCGCAATCAGAAGCTCATCGAGGAGGCGCCCGCCCCGTTCCTCGCGCCGGAGACCGAGAATCGGCTCAAGCGCGCGGCGGTCGCGATCTGCGAGCGCGCGCGGTACACGAGCGCCGGCACGGTCGAGTTCCTCGTCGACCCGGACGGCACGATGTCGTTCATGGAGGTGAATACGCGTATCCAGGTCGAGCATCCGGTCACCGAGGTGACGAGCGGCGTCGACCTGGTCGCCGCGCAGTTCGCGATCGCCGAGGGCGCGAGCGTCACCGATGTCATCAACACTGCACGCACCGCCAACGATGTCAGCGTCACCGACGCCGCCGAAACCGCCGCCACCGGCACTATCGACGTTCCCGCCCACGGCCATGCGATCGAGTTCCGCATCAACGCGGAGGACCCGTCGCGCGGATTCGTCCCGTTCCCCGGCACGATCGACGGCCTGCGCGCGCCGAGCGGCCCCGGCATCCGGTTCGACACGGGCGTCGCCGCCGGTTCGATCGTGCCGGACCAGTTCGATTCGATGCTGGCGAAGCTCATCGTGTGGGCGCCGACGCGCGAAGCGTGCCTCACGCGCGCCCGTCGCGCCCTCGCCGAACTCACGATCGACGGCGTCCCGACGGTCAAGGCGTTCGACGAGACGGTCCTCGACGACCCCGATTTCACCGCAATCCCCGCCGCCGGCCCCGCGGACACCGCGCGCGCCACCACCGCCACCGCCACGCACGACGCGACCGCCGACCCCGAACCCGCCCCCGATCCCGCGCGGTTCCGCGTCTACACGCGCTGGATCGAGGAGGATCTCCTGCCGCGCACGGACACCGCAGCGCTCGCGAGCGGCGTTCCCGGCACGCGCGGCGCGACGCCGCGGCCGGTCACGGCGTGGATCGAACTGGACGGCCGGCGTATGCGGCTCGGCCTTCCCGCCACGCTCGCGGCGTCGCTCGCGGGCGCCGGCGGCATCGCGGGCGCGACGGTCGGCGCAGGCGGGTTTGTTGCGGGCGCCGCGAGCGCCGCGGACACGACCGCCGCCGACGCACGTCCCGCCGGCGCGATCGTCTCGACGATCACCGGCACGGTGGTCCGCTGGCTCGCCGACGACGGCGCGACGGTCGCCGCGGGAGACCCGGTGGTCGTGGTCGAGGCGATGAAGATGGAGACGGAGATCGACGCGCCTGTCGCCGGAACCGTGCGCCGGCGCGCCAAGCCCGGCGACAACGTCGCCTTCGACGACGTGCTCGGGGAAATCGTCTGAGGAGACACACCACAAGGGAAGGGGAATCATCATGGACAGCAACGCATCGTCGATCGCGAATCTTACGAGTTGGCGCTTCTACCCGCGCATCGCGAGGATCGCGAACCTCGCGGGCCGTGACGTGGGCCGCGGCTCGGAGACACTGATGACGTTCTCGCGCGGCGACCTGTTCCGCGCGGCGCGTCACCTCGTCACCGGCAAACCGGCCAAGGCACTGGTCGTCACCGGCTTCTACATTCCGAAGGCCGCCGTGCCGGCCGCCGAGACCGACGGCCCGCTGGGCGCGCTGGAGGTGTACATGGCGTTGCGCGCGATCGGCGGCGACGCATGGCTCGTCACGGACGAATGCTGCGAATCGGTGATCCGACCGAGCGCGGCCACGCTGCTGCCGGACGATCATATCCTCATCGCACCGGTGCGCGACAGGTTCGACGGTTGGATGAACGGCGTCATCGACCTAGCGAAGGCGAACGACATCGACACGATCATCTACATCGAACGCGTGGGACCTGCGGCGGACGGACATCCGCGCAACATGCGCGGCATCGACATCACCGAATGGACGGCACCGCTGAGCCGGCTCACGCAACTGCAGCTGCACACGATCGGCGTGGGCGACGGCGGCAACGAGATCGGCATGGGACGCGTGGCGGAGTATGCGATCGAAGGCGTCGTCGACCATGGCGAGGCGATCGCATGCCGTGTGGCGACGGACGAACTCATCGTGTCCGGCACGTCGAATTGGGGCGCGCACGCGCTCGTCTGCGCGATGCGCGCGATGGGCAAACCGGAGATCGACCCGTACCTCAAGGCGGACTGGCATCGCGGGACGTTGGAGACGATCGTCGCGCATGGCGGCCTCGACGGCGTGCATATGACGAACGTCGCCACCGTCGACGGTCTCGAACCGGAACGCTACTACGCCGAGATCGACGCGTTGAGCGCGCTCGCGCACTGAAGAGCCGAGCCGACCGGACCGGCCTCGGGGCCAACATGCCAACGGAAAAGCCGGGGAGAACGTGCTGTTCACGTTCTCCCCGACTTCGTTTCGGGCTACCCCGATGCCGGCACCGAACCGGACGACCGGCCCGGGAGTTCCGGGTCACGCCTTGGGCACGGAGCCCTCCTGCGCGTGGTCGAACACCGGCTTGTTGTCGGCGCCGAACTTGTAGATGCCGATCGAGGCGGTGGATGGGTCATGCGCGTCGTTGAACGGTCCGATGGACGCCTGGCCCTTGTACTGGATGTCCTTGCCGTCCTTGAGCAGGGCGAGGCACGCCTGGTACGAGTCGCACTTCTCGCCGCCACCCACGCCGGACACGGCCGGCAGGTTCTCGGCCACGGTCTTGCCGTCGGTCGCACCGCCCTTCTGCGCGGCGAGCGCGGCGAGAATCACCGCATCATAGGTTTCGGCCGCGTAGGTGAAGTCCTTGACCTTCGGGTCGATCTTCTTCACGCGCGCCTGGAACTCGTCGGTCGGATGCGCGCCGGGGATGGTGCCGACGGTGCCTTCGATCATGCCGGATTCGAAGTCTTCGGAATGGTCGACGGTGTTGCCGTCGGTCATGTACAGCTTGTGCGTGTCGATGCCGGCGGTCTTGAGCGCCTTGACGAGCGAGACGGTCTGGTCGAACGCGATGACGAGCACCGCATCCGGGTTGGAGGCCTTCACGGCGGTGGCGATCGAGGAGAAGTTCGTCTCGGTCGGGTCGAAGGTGTCCTTCGCGCCGTAGACGACGTTCACGCCAGCGTCCTCGACGGTTTTGACGACGACATCACGCAGCGACGTGCCGTACTCGTCGTTGAACACCGTGATGGCGAGGTTCTTCACGCCCGCCTGGGCGATGACCTGGCCGAGCACGGCACCCTGCACGGTGTCCGGCGGAATCGTGCGGAAGAACATCTTGTCGAGTCCGCTGAACGCGGTGGAGGTGGCGCCGTTGGAAATCATCGGCACGCCGGCCGCGGTCACCTGCTTGTAGCTGTTCTTGACGACGGAGCTGGACGGCGGGCCGATCACGGCGGACGGGTTCTTGCTGAGCACGGATTGCGCGGCGGACGTGTTCTGGTCGGCGTGGTCGGCGTCGGACGTGTCGGCGGTGACCGCGGTCGCGTCCTTGCCGAGCACACCGCCGGCCGCGTTGATGTCGTTGACGGCGAGCTTCAACGTCGCCACGTTGGACGGTCCGATGTACGCCCAGGAGCCGGTGATCGGGAACAGGCCGGCCGCCACGAACGACCCGGAGCCGCCCGAACCGGAGTTGGAATCGCCGCTCGCACCGGTCGACCCGGTGGAGCCGCAGCCGGCCAGCGCCATCGATGCGGCGGCGACCAGCGCCGTCAACGCCATGATCCTGCTTCGCGCCTGATGTGTGTTCTTCCTCATGACCTCATCACGTTCCTCTCTATGCGCCGTCGTGCTGAATGCGGACGACTGGTGATGTCGGGATTCGCGCTTGTCGATTCGTGTGAATCGTTCGCTTGAATCTTGGTTCCCGACGGTACGAGGTACGTGATTCGGTGGCGTTGTTCCCGTGTAACCGGCTGGTGACGCCCGAAAACCCACGGAAACGCGGGGCGCTCGCCCGTAATGCTCTCGAAACGAGCCGCCCCCATCCGTAACATGCCGGCCTTTCCCGGCTCGCTACTGAGCGTTCCTGCCGCGTTGCGCGCGGGCCGCCTGCAGCTCCTCTTCGAGGCGGGTGATGCGCGTCTGGAGTTCGATGATGTACGTGGACTGCTGGTAGATGATGAGGTCGCGCAGATCGAAGCGTTTGCCTTTGGACAGGCTCAGGCTGTTCTTGGTGAAGTCGCGTTCCATGAGAGACGCGACGGGCGCGCCGAATTCGCTGAACGGCGAGATCGGGTCGTCACCGGCTCCGTCGCCGTCCGCGCCGTCGCCGCGTTGCGCCGCTTCGACGAGCGCGTCGTTGCGCTTCCAGCGGGCGAAGCAGCGTTCGATGCGCTTGGCGCCGATGAGTGTGGAATCAAGTCCGGCTCTGCGGAAGATGGCGGTGGGTGATTCTCCGGCGAAGTACCGTCGCAGACAGTCGATCTTGAATCCGGTGGTGTAGGTGATCCGCATCGAGTCCACGTTGCGCACCGCCGGCAGCGTACTGAGATAGGCCACCTCCTCTGGTGTGAACAGGTCGCCCGAATGATGGGTCGTCATTGACGTCTCCTTGGTATGGTCTCAGCAACGAGTTGACCACCCCGCCCACACATCACTGGCGGGCGAGGCGGTCATGTAGTAGTCGCCTTCCCCCTCGTCCCCGCTGGCGGGGACTCCCGGCATAACCGGATGGGTGCCACCCGACTCCGCGGGCGGGGACTCCCGGCATAACCGGATGGGCACCACCCCGCCCCCGCTGGCGGGGGCTCCCGGCGTAGCCGGGTGGGGGTGGTTGGCACGCGGCGCCCGTCAGGCGCGCAGCGCGTTCTTCGCGGCGCGGGCCTTCACGGCGATCGTCGCCGCGGCGCCCGCGAGCAGCAGGCCGAGCACGGTGAACAGGGCGATGCCCGCGGCACCGGTCTTCGGCAGCTCGGTCACGTTGCGCACGTTGATCACCGAGTAATCGGTAATCTCGTTGCCGGCGTTGTCACCGGTACGGTTATCCGCGGAATCCTTGGCCAGGCCATAGAGGTCGGTGCCGTCGAAGTACACGGCCTTGCCGCCCTTGATGGTGACCTGGAACTCGGCCTTGAAATTGGCGAAACCGGTCGGCACCTGGGTCTCCTTCACCTGGTAGCGGCCGTCGGCCAGTCCCTTGAACTCGACCTTGCCGTTCGCGTCGGCGGTCGCGGTAGCGGCCGTCGGCGTGACGGGCACGGTGGCGTCGGTCGCGTCATCGTCGTCGGCCTCGATCGAGAACACGGCGCCAGCGAGCGCGGTGCCGTCCGCGGCCTTCTTCGTGAAGGAGAACTTGCCGAGGGTGAGGTTGGTGTGGTCCTTGGCCTCGGTGCCGTTGTTGTTCACCGTGACCTCGTTGGTCACCGGATCGGTGTCGGCGGTCACCTTGGCGGAGTAGGTCACGGTGACGGTCTTGCCGTAGTAGGGCTTCGTGTTGTACGCAGTATTGGCGAGCAGCTTGGCGAAGTTGATCGTGAACGACTTGGCGGTGCCGTCCGCGTTCGTGCCGGCGGCGAACTTCGTGGCGGTGGCCGCGTTCTCCTCATCGGTCAGGCCGGTGTAGGTCAGCTCGTAGTCGGTGCCGGCGGTGAGCTTCTCTTCGGCACCATTGGCACCGGAGTTGACGGTCACCTTGACGTCCTTGTTCACGTCTTGGCCGGCGCCCGGCGTATCGGTGAGCGTGAACGTGTAGTTGGTGAAGCCGGTGGTGACGGGCAGCTGGGTGGTGAGCGTGTAGTTCACGGTCTGGCCGGTGGAGACGGTGTCGTCCTTGTCGTCGGTGGACTTGTCGATGGTGATGACGTGGTTCTTGAGCGCCACCGAAGCGCCGGTCGTCGGATCGGTGATGGTCTTGGTGGTCTTGTTCAGCGTGCCGGAGGAGACGACCATGGCCGCGGACTGCGCGGTCAGCGGGCCCGCCTTGGTGGTGTCGTCCTTCACGCTCGAAGCGGCGGTGTCGACGAACAGGTACACGCCGGCCGGCAGCGTCACGGTCTTCTGGAGATCATCGCCGGCAACGTCCTTCAACGTCACCTTGGACGCGGCATCGGTCTTCAGCGACTCCGCGACCGCGTTCTTCAGCGCGTCCGCGAACATGCGGGTCGTGCCTGCGTTCCACGGCTTGTCAGCGGACAGGTCGAGACCACCGGCCCCAAGACCCATCGCGTACGCCATCGGATCGCTGCCGGCCGGCACGGTGATATTGGCCGAACCCAGCGCCGTCGAGATGGCGTCCTTGTGATCGGCCACGGTCTGCACGCCGTACGCGGAAGCGGTCGTATCCGTGGTGTCGGCATCGTACTGGACGTAGTCGGCGAGCTTGTAGTAGTGCAGCTCACGACCGGCCCACTGGTCGGCGCTATCCACGGTGAACGTGAACGTCGCCTCCGACGTCACGACACCGTTAGCGTCCGCGGCCACGGTCGTGTCGGCCGCGTTCGCGGTGGTCGCGCCGAGCGCGAGACCTCCGAGCATCGTCGCCGCGGCGACGATACCGGCGAACAGTTTCCTCATCGTCATGATGATTCTCCTTCTTCGGTTCTTTTCCTTATTCGAGATACGTATGTGTTACGGGGGTGGGCGGAGCCACCGGACCACCCCCAGTCATCCGAAGGATGACAGCCCCCGCCAGCGGGGGCGGAGAAGGTGATGCCGGCTTTACCGGTCGGCGACCACCCCCAGTCGGCTGTACCGACAGCCCCCGCCAGCGGGGGCGGGGAACAGCCATCCGAAGAATGACCGGTCTCCGCCAGCGGGGCGGAGGGGCGGTCAGGCGAGCCCCTTCCTCTTGCGGTATTCGTTGGTGATCGTCCAGGCCATGGCCGCGACAATCGCCGCGATACCGCCGATCAGCAGCCACTGGAGGGCGCTCGTACCACCGGTGAGCGGCAGGACGGAGGTCGCGGTCCGGTTCGTGAACGTGGCCACATGCACGCCCTTGAACGGATCAGCGGTCTCGGCGTCGACGTTCTCGCCCTTGCCGAGGAGTCCGGCCGAACCGCCGGTGTCCTTCTTCACGCGGGTGAGCGCGGTCGTGGCCGTCATGCCGGTGCCGGGCGTGTAGGTCACGGTGATGGCCAGCGTGTACTCGCCCTTCGAGTAGGTGAGTCCGTGCGCGGAACCACCGCTGCCCGCAGTGCCGTCGGTGCCGATCTCCTTCAACGTGTAGTTGAAGGTGGCTGTACGGTTCCCGGCCTTATCTACGGTGACGTTCTTGATGGAGTCCCAGTCGAAGCTGAACGTGCCGAGTGTGCCGGCGTTCGTCAGCGCGTCACCGTCGGGCTTCGCCACGGTGACCGTGCACGACGTGGCCGTGGCACCGGACGCACCAGACGTGCCGGACGTCGTCTTGCACGCGTCGGCCGGCTGGTCGGCGGTGCCGGCGCCACCGGTCGGCAGCGGCGCGGTGCCGGTCTTCTCAGTCTTGTCGCCGGTGTCGAGCTGGAACTTGAACGACAGCTCGTCGGGCCATGCGGCGTTCGTGCCACCGATGGTCTTGCGCACGGCGGCCGTGGCGGTCGTCGGCGTAGGCGTATCGGCGATGCGCGCCATCACCGAACCGGTGACGAGTGCGCTCAGACGTTCCTTCTGGCTCAGGTCGACGCGCCCCACGCCCGCGGTGCCTTCCGGATCATCCTGCGTGGTGGTCGGCATGAGGTAGTCGGTGTCGGTCACGTACACCAGGTCGCCGCCAGCCTCACGCGGATCGTATTCAAGCACCGTGTTGGGCGAATCGCCGTACTTCACGCGGATCGTGGTGCTGGAGGAAGCCGCGCCGGTCGGCACGATCTCGCCATTGACCACCTTCGCGGTCTGCACGCTCTTGCCCGTGCTGCCGCCGAACGCGACCGAGGAGTCCTCGCTCGCCGGATCGGAGTACAGGCCGGCCTTCATCTTGAGCCAGGTGAGCGTGCCGTCCACGGACTTGCTGTTGCCGTACGGGGCCATGGTCTTGATGAGGTTGCCCACGCCACGCGCCACGGTCACGCCGTCATCCTTCGTGCCGGCGTCGACGAATACGCCGTACTCGTTGATGACCACCTTGACGGGCTTGTCGTTGATCTCGTAGCCCTTCGGTGCCTTCGTCTCCACGATCACGTACTCGCTGCCGGTGCTCAGATTCACGCCGTCAGTGTTCGGGAACGTGCCGGAGCCGTTGAACTTCGGCACCGTGATGCCCGCGCCGTTGGTGACGCCCTTCGTGTTGTTCGCGGTGGTGAGCTTGTCGACCGCCTGGCCGCAGGTCTCCTTCACCTTCGCGGTGGTGGACGTGTCGCAGCCGTCGGTGCCGGTCACCTTGTACAGCGAGAACTCGGCGCCATTGAGCGGCTTGCCGTCCGGGTCGGTCTTCTGCACGGACACGGCGTTGCGGATGTTCGTCACGTACAGCTTCACGCCGAAGGTACGCACGAACGCGGCGGTGCCGGTATCAGCCAGCAGATGCGTGTTGCTCGCGCTCACCTTGTCCGGATCGGATTCGGAGGACCAGTAGTAGCCCACCGAATACTTGGCCGCCTTCCCGTCACCGTTCCAGTAGTAGTAGTCGCGGATATCGCCGGGCAAGTCGCTGAGCAGCACGTCATAGGTGCCGTTCGACGAGAGGCGGAACACGTTCGGACTGCCATGGAACGCCTGCATCACGGCGGTCATGTCGTCGTTGCCGCCCTCGTTCTCGGGATCGGTGACGGTCCAGCCGTCAAGCTGGTCGCCGTAGATGCCGCGCCACTTGCCGTCGTTGCCCTTCTGGAACACCACGGCGAACAGCGTGCCGTTCTTCACCTTGTCGGAGGACAGATGCTGCTGTTTGCCGTTCTCCGTGTAGTACATATCGTCGGCGTCGGGGGCGCTCACCTGCACCTGGGCCATGGCCAGCGAACCGGTGTCCCATACGTTGCCATTCGGATCCGAGGTGCGTGGATCGGAGACGAGCACGCCGGAATCGTTACCCGTGCCGCCACCGCTTGCCGCGTTCTTCTCGTATTTGAGATGCATGTCGCCCGACTGCCGGTAGCCGTCCGGCACCTTCGTCTCCTTGAGGATGAAGTGTTCGGTGTTGTACTCGGCAACGAGATCGTCCATGAACACCGGCGCGCCGCTGGTGCTGTCGACGAGGTTCAGATCGCCGTTCTCGTCGGTCGTGCCTGTGGCCACGACCGCCCTCGTGTCACGGTATGTGGAGTCGGTGGTGTACATCGTGAATTCGGCGCCGGGCACGGCCTTGCCGGCCTGATCCACCTTGACGATGCTGCTTTCCGGCGCGGTGACGAGGTTGAACTGCAGGGACAGGTCGGAATCCTGCCAGCCACGCTCCATGTAGAAGAACTTCATCGTGTGGTAGGTGCCGTCCGCGAAGGTGCTGCCGTTCCACTTGGTCGTGCCGTCCTTCCCTGCGGCGACGTACTGGTCGTACAGGGTGGTCTCCTTCTTGGAGGCTTCGATGACCTGGCCCTGCGGCGTGCGCACGGCCGTGGTCACCTTGCCGGTGGAGAAGTCGATGCTCATCGAGGAGGCGTCGTGGATGCCGCCCAGATCACCCACGAGCACATCGTCGATGAACAGCCACACGTCGTCGTCACCGGCGAAGTCGAAGGTCACCGGCGCGGAATTGTCGACGGTGCGGCCGTTGTTCGTCTGCACGAAGCGGCTGCTCATGGTCAGGCCGAGGTAATGGTTGAGCTTGGGGTCGTTCGCCTTGACGTTCGTGTCCATCACCAGTTTGCCGTCCGCATCGGTCTGCGGCACGGTCTGGCCGTTCTGCGTGGTGGTCTTGAACACGTCGCTCGCGGAGTTGAACGGGAAGAACTGGCCGGGAGCCGTCTTATTGGCGGTATTCACGCCTTTGGCGTCATACAGCTTGAACGAGTTCGTCGACTTGTCGTAGGAGGCGAAGTTCTTCTGGCTATCGTACGTGTAGTAGCCATTCTTGTACTGGAACAGGCCGCTCACATTGCCGTACCTGCGCTTGCCGTTCTGCTTGGACGCGTCGAACAGGTAGGCGAGCGACTCGTCCTTGGCGATGCCTGTCACGTCGTGGTTCACGCTGGTGTCCTGCTTGAGCTTCGGGTATCCGTTCTCCAGCGTGTTGTACACCATGCCGGCGCGGAACGGACCGGCGTTGATGGACCTGTCCCGCACCCAGTAATTGTGCAGCTTGTAGGAGGCGTCGCTGTACGGGTACTCCGGATTCTTGCCGGCCACGCGGTTGAAATGCAGCTGATGGCCGTTGTTGATGCCGCCGTACCAATACGGGTACTGGCCGTCGTCGGTCTTCACGTATTGGGCGTCGGAGGCGTCCTCCTGATCCCACCAGTAGTCGAACAGGTTGGTGGTCAGGCCGCTCGGATCGGTCACGCCATCGTCCGCGTTAAGCACGTGACTGTCGAAGATGCTGCTGTCCTGCGTGCTGACCGGACGGCGGCAGCCCACGACGCTGATGTACTGATCCGCACTGCAGTCCTTCAGCGTACCGTCGGCCGCGGCGGCCGCCGAGTCATCGGCACCATTGGCTGCAGCGTCGGAATCGTTCGCAGTGCCATTGGCTGCGGCGTCGCCGGAACCGTTCGCGGCATCGCCGGAACCGGTCGTATCGCCGGACGCACCGGCCGCAGCATCGGAACCGGAATCGCCGGTCGCGGTGTCACCAGAGTCGTTCGCGGTACCATCCGCCGAGCCGGCAGTGGAACCGTCCGTGGCCGAACCGGACGTCGTGCCGTCGGCACCAGCCGAGGTGCCGGCTGCGGTGCCCGTGCCGTCCGTACCGTTCACGGCCGCAGCACCCGCGCCGCCGCTCGTCTGCGCGACCACCGACGAATCATTGCCGCCGGCCGCATCCGCGGCCTGTGCCACGTTCACCGCCACCGCAGTCGTCGCCATCATGCAGCATGTCGTCAGCATGGCAACTACCGCTTTGAAACCAAAGCCCCCTTGTTGAATCTTCGCGCGTGTCAAGACTTCACCTCTCATTCCACCTCGTACGGACGGCTCCGACCTCATCGGCCTTGACCTCGTCGGATTCCCGGAACGACGTTCCGAAACACCCCCGTGACATCAACGTTGCTGTCCATACGATTGTCTCACACCACCGAAGAGTACAGGCGGTATTCCCCAACCAGCACACCCCCTTTGAGGCCTGAAACCCCCTCGATTTACGCCGGATTCACTACGTTGCCGCTATGCCCCCCCCCCCCGCGGCACCCTTGATTGACACGCCGGATGGCGAAAAATGTTCACAACGTGGTCGCATTCCCCATTGACCGCGCCCCAACCAACCCAACCGTGCCAACCGTGCCAACCGTGCCACACGACTCCCTCCCCGGCCGGCACGACTCCCTCCCCGGCCGACCGGTTCCCTCCCCGGCCGACCGGTTCCCTCCCCGTGCGGCACGACTCTCTCCCCCAAAAACACGATTCCCTCCTTGGATCGTCACGGAAAACCGTAACAACCCAAGGAGGGAACCGTGCAGACCGCGGTGCGGACCGTGACAGGCGCGAACCGAGCCGTGCGGACCGGGGTGCGAACCCCGATCAACCACGATCAACCCCGATCGATCCCGATCAGTTGCCGTTGACCGAGCCGCCGCCGGTCTGCTGCACGATCGCGGCGAGGAAGTCGCGGTTCGTGGCGGTCTTCTTGAGGCGCGGCACGAGCGTCTGGTATGCCTGCTCGGGCTCCATGCCGCCGAGCAGTCGACGCAGACGGTACACGACCGGCAGTTCCTGCGGCGCGGTGATGAGCTCCTCGCGGCGGGTGCCGGACGCGTTGATGTCGATGGCCGGGAAGAGTCGCTTGTCGGCGAGCTCGCGCGACAGGCGCAGCTCCATGTTGCCGGTGCCCTTGAACTCCTCGAAGATCACCTCGTCCATCTTGGAGCCGGTCTCGACCAGCGCGGAGGCGATGATCGTGAGCGAGCCGCCGTTCTCGATGTTGCGGGCCGCGCCGAAGAACTTCTTCGGCGGGTACAGGGCCTGCGCGTCGACGCCGCCGGACAGAATGCGGCCGGAGGCGGGCGCGGCGATGTTGTAGGCGCGCGCGAGTCGGGTCATCGAGTCGAGCAGCACGACCACGTCCTGACCGAGCTCCACGAGTCGCTTCGCACGCTCGATGGCGAGCTCGGCGACGGTGGTGTGGTCGGAAGCGGGGCGGTCGAAGGTCGAGGAGATGACCTCGCCCTGCACGGTGCGCTCCATGTCGGTGACTTCCTCGGGGCGTTCGTCCACGAGCACGACCATCAGATGGACTTCCGGGTTGTTTGCGGTGATCGAGTTGGCGATGTTCTGCAGCGTGATCGTCTTGCCGGCCTTCGGCGGGGAGACGATGAGGCCGCGCTGGCCCTTGCCGATCGGCGAGACGATGTCCATGATGCGGCCGGTCAGCTTGTTCGGCGTGGTCTCCTGCTTGAGGCGCTCCTGCGGGTACAGCGGCGTGAGCTTGCTGAACTGCGGACGGCTCATCGCCTGCTCGACGGTCATGCCGTTGATCGAATCGATGGACTGCAGCGGCACGAACTTCTGACGCTGGTTGCGGCGGTCGCCCTCGCGCGGCGCGCGGATGGCGCCATGCACGGCGTCGCCCTTGCGCAGACCGTACTTCTTGACCTGTCCCATCGAAACGTACACGTCGTTCGGGCCCGGCAGATAGCCGGACGTGCGCACGAATGCGTAGGAGTCGAGCACGTCGACGATGCCGGCGACCGGCACGAGGTCGTTCTGCTCGCCGCGGCCCGCGCGCTCGCCGCGATCGGCACGCTCCGCGCGCTCGGCACGGTCACCGCGGTCACCGCGATCGTCGAACCGCAGATCGCGCACATTACGCTCGTCGTCGCGACGGTCGTCACGTCCGTCGAAGTCGCGGTTGCGACCGCGCAGACGACGTCCGCGACGGTCCGCGTGATCGTCGCGCGCGTCGCCGCGGTCGCGACGCTCACCGCGGTCGTCGCGACGGTCGCGCGCACGATCGCCGCGGTCACGACGGTCGTCGCCCGCGTTGCGCTGCGCGTTGTCCTGCGAGGGCAGCGTGGCGAGAATATCGTCGAGGTCGCGCACGACCTCCTCCTGCGTCTCCTTCTCTTCGGAAGGACGACGGCGACGGCGCACGTTCGCGACGATGATCTCGTCGCCGTTCTCGTCGATGGTGTGACGGCGGCCGCGCGCACGATCGGAATCCTCGGTAGCCTTGCCGAGGTCGAGCGTGTCGAGCAGGTGCGCGGTGTCGATGAGCGGAGTGTCAGACGCGGCATTGGTCTTGCGGTCACGGCGGGCGGCACGGTCCTCGCCTTCGTCGTTCCTACGCGCACGACGGGCCTTCGGCGCGACGTCGGGGAATTCGATGCCGGCGAGCGACACAGAGGAGGATTCGACGTTGTCGGCGACGGCGGGCGCATCCTGCACGGCCGACTGGGCGGATTGATCGTTCTTCGACGCATCGTCCGCGGTGACGGCGGGCGCATCCTGCGCGACCGACTGGATGTCGTCCTGGGCAGGCGCATCCTCGTTCTTCACGGTCTTGGCGGTACGGCTCTTGGCCGTCTTCGTGGTCTTCTTCGGCGCACGCACGGTGACGCCTTCGGGCGCGGCACCGCCGGAACGCGCCGCCTGAAGCGTGGCAAGCAGCTCCGGCTTGCGCATGGTGGACGTGCCGCGCAGACCCATCTGCTTGGCGAGCTCCTTGAGCTCCGGCAGCTTCATATCCTCAAGATTCTGGCTATTGGCCACGGTGTTCTTACCTTTCCACAGCACACACCGACACGACATGGCGCACCGGCATTTGCCTGAAATGTGATTGCGGCCTTGGCCGCTACGAAACGTTCGCCGCAATGCAATGCCCGCGAACTGCACTCACTTTACAACGTCGAGCCGACCAACGCAAAAGCCCCCTCGCATTGAGGGGGCTTCGGTAAGACGCGTCTCACCGGCTGCTGCCGCGTAACGGAAACGTGATGACGTGTGCGGCCTCTAGTCGCACCGAGGGAAGACGCGCGATGATGCGTCGACCGAGTGGCGACGACGAGGACGCTGCGTCATCTCACTTCTGCTCGTGGTAGGACTTGTCCGTGTTGACGGACCACACGTTCTTCTTCGAGGTCTTGCCGGACTTGATGTTGCCGACGGCCTCGATGGCGGTGGCCATGGAGTGGTCCATGTTGTTGTAGCGGTGCTGGCCGTTGCGGCCGACGCAGTAGAGGTTGCCGAAACCGTCGAGGTATTCGACGAGCTCGTCCATGCGCGAGTAGGTGTCGAAGTAGGCGGGGTACGCCTTCTTGACGCGTTCGCGATGCGAGTCGAGCACGTCGGCGGGACCGTTGATGACGTGCATGCGGGTGAGCTCGGCGATCGCGAACTTGGTGGCCTCCTCCTCGCTCATGTTCCAGAAGGCGTCGCCCTCCTCGCAGAAGTATTCGAGGCCGATCCACACGGTGTTGTCGACGTCCTTGACGAGGTACGGGCTCCAGTTGTTGAAGATCTGGAGACGGCCGACCTTGTAGCCCGGGTCCTGCACGTAGATCCAGCAGTCCGGCACGATCTGCGGGGTGCCGAGCGTGGGGATGTCGGTGGTGTTCTTGAGGCGCAGGTGCTTGACGAGCAGACCGACGGTCACGAAGTCGCGGTACGGCAGGCCGTTGGCGACCTCGACCATGTCGGCGGGCGCGTGCGTGCCGTCGACGGATTCGCGGCCGGCATCGATCGCGTTGACGAGGTCCTTGACCGGCATCGAGGAGATGAACTGGTCGGCAGTGAGCTCCTTGCGGTTGCCTTCGGAGTCCTCGGTCACGACGGACGTGATATGGCCGCCGTCCTGACGGACCTCGACGACCTTCGCGTCGGTGACGACCTTGACGCCCGCGTTCTCGCAGTTCTGCTCGACGGTCTCCCACAGCTGGCCGGGACCGTACTTCGGGTACCAGAACTCCTCGATGAGGGAGGTCTCCACTTCGGCGTTGGAACGCTTCTTGGGCAGCAGCTTCTGGAACGCGTTCTTGAGCACGCCCATGATGGACAGGCCCTTGACGCGCTGCGCACCCCAATCGGCGGAGATCTGGGAGGGGTGACGGCCCCACAGCTTCTCCGTGTAGCCCTCGAAGAACATCGAGTACAGCTTGCGGCCGAAGCGGTTGATGTAGAAGTTCTCCAGATTGTCCTCAGGCAGCTTGTGCACCATGGACTTCAGGTAGGAGAAGCCGGCGACCATCGTCAGCTTGAAGCCCATCGCCTTGAGCGTGTTGGGGCTCAGCGAGATCGGGTAGTCGAAGAAGTGACGGTTCCAGTAGATGCGGGAAACGCGGTGACGCTTGAGCATCACCTTGTCTTCGACCTCGGGATCGGGGCCGCCCGGCTCCATGTCGTGCTCGCGGCCGAGCTTCTTGTCGTCATAGGAGGGCGCGCCCTGCAGCGGCAGGGTCTCCTTCCACCAGTCCATGATGCGGTCGTCCTTCGAGAAGAAACGGTGGCCGCCGATGTCCATGCGGTTGCCGTTATGCTTCACGGTGCGCGAGATACCGCCGAATTCGCGGGTCTCCTCCAGCACGGTGACGTCGTACTTGTCGGCGCCGCCGTCCTTGATGAGCTCCCATGCCGCGGTCAGACCCGCCGGGCCGCCGCCGATGATCACCACGGATTGCTTGTCGGTCACGTTCATCTCCTTATAACAAAAATCACGCATATCCTACCGGAGTGCCCGGAACCGCACGCCACACTTGTGTATTTCCTCACATATGCCCCAACTTGTGCGCGCTCCCATACGACGCTGGGCATCACAGGAACGTCCCCGGGGGCACCGTCCGATGCGCGAGAGGCCAGCAGCGTTCCGCAGCGGCCGCACGACATCTCACGATCCCCAGAGATACCGGCGGGACTCCCCACGGTGTCCGCGTCTCACGATCTCCGAAAGGCCGTCAGCGTTCCGCAGCAGCCGTGATACCTTACGTCCCCTCTCCGAGAGGCCGGGCGAGGCTCCCCACGGTGTCCGCGTCTCACACGATATCCCCGCGGCCCACGCGATATCCCACGTGTCAGTGGATGTCGTCGGGAATATCGATATCCGTTTTCTGCACTTCCTCCACGTTGACGTCCTTGAACGTCACGATGCGCACGTTCTTCACGAACCTGCTCGGACGGTACACGTCCCACACCCACGCGTCGGTGAGCTGCACGTCGAAGTACACGTCCTGGCCCGCGGACCGCACGTTGAAGTCCACCTTGTTCGCCAGATAGAAACGGCGTTCCGTCTCCACCACGTAGGTGAACAGCTTGATCACGTCGCGGTATTCCTTGTACAGCGCCAGTTCGGCACCGGTTTCGTAGTTGTCGAGATCCTCGGCACTCATATCTATCGCTTGTCCTTCGTTCTTCGGTCGGCGGCACTCCGTCGCGGCCAGGGCGTCACCGTCGCGCGTTCCGCGACGTTCCACGGTATCCTGCCGCACACCGCAACGCGTCGCAGCACAGCACAGTGTCAGCAGCACTCCGCCACACGTCGCAACATATCGCAGTGCCCCATAATATCCCACGGATATCGCGAATCCCACAACGCACCGCGATAGTCCACGCAGCACCCCGCAACATGGCGCATGCCTGCGACACGACGCAACATATCGCAGTATCCCGCGAATATCGCGGCGTATCACGGCAATCCGCGATGCTCCGCGCGTATCGCGTCATGCAAACGACGGACCGCACCGCGACATTCCGTCGCAGGTGCGGCCCCGTCTCGTCCGTCATGTGTTGTCAGCTACCGACTGTAGCGACACCCCGGCCCTTACGCGCGGCACACGTCGCGCACTGCGGCGCGACGCACACCGCCGCGTCACTTGTCCGTTTCGCGTTTGCGCCCGCGGCCGAGCGTGCGCCACCACGCTTCCTTGGACGTCTTGCGTTCGTTCTGACCGTACGGCCAGTTGCTTTCCTCGTCGGCGTCGCCGATGTGCGAGCCGGCCGCCTCCGCCTGCTTCGGCGGCAGTCCGAGCCGCTCGCGCGCCTCGTCGGGCGTCATGTGATGCGCGTTCTCACGGCTCGGTGCCGATGCCGCGCTGGATGCCGCGTCGCCGGCGCGCGACACGTCACCGGCGCGACGGTCTCCGTCCGCGCCCTGAGTCGCGACGCGCTGCTGGATGGCGATCGAGTGCTCACGCGCACTCAACGCCTCCTTCACACCGGGATTATCCTCGATGACGTGCATGCCGAACGCGTCGAGCGAGCGGATCGGATCATATTCGTCGACGAGCGTGTCCATGACGATGAGATCCTGATACTTGCCGCTCGCCGGATCCCACAGCGCGTCGCGCGAAGTGCCGGACGGCTCGAATCCGAGCGACTGGTAGACGGACACGGATCGCGAGTTCTGCTCGGGCACGGCCACCCAGATGCGATGCATGCCGAGGCCGGCCGGTTCAGGCGCGAAGCCGTAGGTCATGACGCGCGGCATCGCGTCACGCGAATAACCGCGGCCGCGGTAGTCCTTGCCGAGGATGACCTGAATGCGGGCGGACCGCGACCATCCGTCGATGTCGATGAGGAAGATCATGCCGATGACGTTGCCCGTGGAAGCGGCGTCGACCTCATGATCGGCGTCATGGTCGGCGTCGGTGAGCAGCGCCCATGCCATGGTGCGACGGGATTCCGGGTCGCCTACGCCGGATTCGGTGGGTGCTTGCCCCTGCGTCCAGGCGACGGAACGACGGACCCACGCGTGGACGACGGCGCGTTCCGCGGCCGCATCCTTGCCGGTGATCTTGGTGGCGCCGCTGAAGGCCTCCAGCTCATCGAGCTTGGGCAGGTCCTCCACGGTGGCGGGGCGCAGATGCACCATCTCGCCGCGGATGGGTGGAATCACGATGCGCTCCGGCAGGTCTCGCCGCGGCTCGGCCGCCGATGCTTCCGTGTGCTCAGTCATTTCCTTGTCCAATCCCTCGCATTCGTATCGAATCGCCTGATCGGCATCGCCTCGTTGAAGCCAATCATTGACGAACTTATCCTACTCGTCTGCATAAACCCTGAAAACCCTCTGACCGCTCCAGCCGCACATCCCTTTCCCGGCCCCGCACCCGTACACCAGCCGGCCGCCGGCAATCCACGCGCCATCCCCCACCCAGCCATACCAACCCACGCCATCCTGTGCCGTCCCTTTCCCTCCCCCGCTTGGTTACCCCCCACCCCAGCGAAACAAACCAGACATCAACTGACCCAACCACTCCACGGACAAGCCGCCCAGCGAAACAAACCAGACACAGCATAACCCCACCGCTCCGCCCACACCACCCAGCGAAACAAGCTGGACACAACATGACCAATCCACTCCGCAAGCAAGCCGCCCAGCGAAACAAACCAGACACCATCCAACCGATCCATGCCGCCCACACCATCCCGCACCCAACCCTCGCCCAGCCACCCCCAGCCACACAACCCTAGCCACTCGTCCCTCACCCATGCCCGTGCCCAGCCACACGCTCCTCACACGCCCTCGCCCAGCCCTGACCGCGCAACCCCACCGGACCTCACCTGGTTCCTCCCCATCCCCGCGAAACAAACCGGGCACAACGTACCCCAACCTCTCCACGGACAAACCGAGCAACACCTAGCCAATCCGCACCACCAACACCACTCTGCGAAACAAACCTGGCATGACACAACCCATCCGTTTCGCTAACACTCCTCCCCGCGAAACAAAACGGACACGGCATATCCCAGTCGTTCCGCGGGCACCGCCCAGCGAAACGAAACGGGCACGACATGGCCAGTCTGCCCCGCAGACAAGCCGACCAGCGAAACAAGTTGGGCACCAATTGACCCGTCCGTTTCGCCAATGCCACCCCGCGAAATAAACCGAGCACAGCACGCCCCGGCCGTGTCGTCTATCCCTCGCATAGCCAATTCCGCCCCGACCCCACTTTGAACCGCACCACCATCCCACGAAACAAACCGGGCACAACATGGCCCAACCATTTCACAAACAGACCGGCCAGCGAAACAAACCGGGCACAACATAACCCAGTCGTTCCGCAGGCACCACCTAGCGAAACAAGCTGGGCACAGCATAACCCAGCTGTTTCGCGGGCACCACCCAGCGAAACGAAACGGGCACGACACGACCCATCCGTTTCGCTAACAGCCCTCCCCGCGAAACAAACCGGGCACAACATGGCCCAACCATTCCACGGGCCCTATCTAGCGAAACAAGTTGGACACGACATGCCCCGTCTGCCTCGCGAACAAGCCGATCCGCGGAACAAGCTGGGCACCGGCATATCCCAGTCGTTCCGCGGGCATCACCCAGCGAAACGAAACGGGCACAGCACGACCCAACCGTTTCGCCAAAACGGCATGCTCCCTGCACGCATCAGCGGAGCGGCGCCCACTCCTGTCTCATCCACCCATGCGAAAGACCCCGCCCGACTGGGATTCGCGCACCATTCAGGCACGGCCTCATCCACCCATACGAGGGACCCCGGCAGCCGACAACTTGTCGATAAGAGGAACCCGCCGAGCCACATCATCGAATGTGAACCGAATGACAGTCGTGACGCCTGCTCGCTGCAACGCGCCTTCGCGTTCGCGTTCCGCCGTCACCACACCCTGGATGCTCCTACGGTTCGTCATAGCGGGATTCACATACTTCTCGGTGCCGTCGAACTCCCCGACGATGACGCGACCGTCGGATAAACGCCATACGAAATCAACCCGGTACGACCGTCCGGTCGCGGGATCCGCGAACGCCACCTGGATCTCCGGAACCATGAACCGCTGTTCGATGATGGTGGCACGAGCAAACGACTCACCGCCGTTCTCACTCAGCGGATTCGCATATCGCAACAGCTGGAATACGGGAATCTGGCTTTTCCGCGTCCCTCCGCATGCCGTCAGAATGTCATCGACCGACAATCCTTTCGACAACGCCGAATCGACGATGGGAAGAGCGTCGCGGAATCCCAACAGCGATCCGCAATCGACGACGGTTCTCGCGCCATCCGTCACCGGAATGCCGTTGACCATGATGCACCGCCCCGACGGAGATCTCAACCGCCTTACATGCCGGTCGCCTCCCATGACGGTGCTTTTCGTATCGGTGACGACGGTGACCGTGCCATCGTGAAGGCGCCACTGGTGTTCAAACCCATGCGCCGCAGCCGCCGTAATGCCGCCGAACCGCCAATTGCCGTGTCTGGAGTGCAGCGCACGGGCGAGGTGCAACGTCCGCTCAGGCGGATCAAGCGCTTCCCAATACAACACATCGGCATACATATTGGGAGCGACGCGATGCAGTTCCTTCGCGTGGACACGTCGTGCCAAAGCCTGCCGCTGGGCCGATGTATGGCCGAACACGCATCGGCGTTCGGCTTGCGCGGTCTCGATCAGTGCCGCGACTTCCTTGTGGCGTCTCATGCTCCAACGATATGTGTAGCGATCTCCGCCGCACAACCGATTCTGGGTGATGTGGTCAGTACCCTATTCCCGGAGTCCGCTAGGTTGCGCAGCAATTGCCTTTTCCTTGGAATGACGCCATTATCGCGGATTTCGGCCCATGCAGATGCGCGCATTGAACGCGATGTGTGCCATGTGGATAACTCTCTCCTCACCAGCCAGCAGCCCCGGCCCGAACGACGATAGATTCCACCAAGTGAATCAGTCGGATACCTTGGTGACCGGATCGTTTCGCCAAGCAGTATGCCAGCGAAACGAAACGGGCACACGATAGCCAGGACGTCTCGCGCACCGGAGTGCTCCCCGCCCATTAAGCAGAAAACCTAACGGAACGCCAGCCAAGTGAATCAGCTAAGCACCTTGGTGACCGGATTGTTTCGCTAGGCAGTGTGCTAGCGAAACGAAACGGGCATCTGCTATCCAAAGCATCTCGCGCGCACCCCACGCGCCCGCGCCCCACGCGCCCACGCAAAAGGGGTCGAGCGGTGCATCCGCCCGACCCCTCGGTCTGTCCACCGAATACGGCTCAGCCCTTGATCTTGCCCATGACGATCTTGGTGACGGCCTTCGCGTCGGCCTGGCCGCGCGTCGCCTTCATCACAGCGCCGATGATCACGCCCATCGGCTTCATGTTGCCGCTCTTGAGCTTCTCAACGACGTCCGGGTTGGCCTCGAACGCCGCGTCCACCGCCGCCTCGATGGCGCCGGAGTCCTCGACGATCTTATAGCCGTGCTTCTTGACGACCTCGTCCGGGGTGCCTTCACCGGCGAGCACGCCGGCGATGGTCTGCTTGGCGAGCTTGTCGTTGAGCTTGCCGTCGGCGATGAGCTTCTCGACCTCAGCCACGTCGGCCGGGGTGACGGGCAGCTCCTCGAGCGAGACGCCCTTGGCGTTGGCCTCACGGGACAGCTCGCCGAGCCACCACTTGCGCGCGCCGCCGGCGGTCGCTCCGGCCTTGACGGTCTCCTCGATCAGATCGAGGGCGTCCGCGTTGAGGATGTCGCGCAGCTGCAGGTCGGTCAGGCCCCACTCGGCCTTGAGACGGTTGCGGCGCTCGCGCGGCATCTCCGGCATCTGCGCCTCCATCTCGGCGATGTGCTCCTTGGTGATGTGGAGCATAACCAGATCCGGATCCGGGAAGTAGCGGTAGTCGTCGGCGTCGGACTTGAGACGGCCGCCGGCGGTGGTCTGCGAGGCCTCGTCCCAGTGGCGGGTCTCCTGCAGAATCTCCTTGCCTTCGTCGAGGCGCGCGGCCTGACGGCGGATCTCGTACTGGATGGTCTTCTCGATGCCGCGGAACGAGTTCACGTTCTTGGTCTCGGAACGGGTGCCGTACGGCGCGTCCGCGGAGGGGCGCAGCGACACGTTCACGTCGGCGCGCATGTTGCCCTGCTCCATGCGGGCGTGGGAAATGCCCAGCGCGCGCACGATGTCGCGGATGGCGCGCATGTACGCACCGGCGATCTCCGGAGCGCGGTCGCCCGCGCCCTCGATCGGCTTGGTCACGATCTCGATCAGCGGCACGCCGGCGCGGTTGTAGTCGACCAGCGAGTGGTCGGCGCCTTCGATGCGGCCGTCGGCGCCACCCACGTGGGTGTTCTTGCCGGCGTCGTCCTCGATGTGGGCGCGTTCGATCGGCACGCGGAAGACGGTGCCGTCCTCCAGCTCGACGTCCAGGTAGCCGTTGCCGTTGGTCGGCTTGTCGTACTGGGAGATCTGGTAGTCGCGCGGCATGTCCGGGTAGAAGTAGTTCTTGCGGGCGAACTGGCTCCACTCGGCGATCTCGCAGTGCAGGGCGAGACCCAGCTTGATCGCGTAGTCGACGGCCGTCTTGTTGACGACCGGCAGCGAACCGGGCAGACCGAGGCTCACCGGGGTGAGCTGCGTGTTCGGCTCGCCGCCGAAGCTCACTTCGGCCGGGCAGAACAGCTTGGTCTTCGTGCACAGCTCGACGTGCGTCTCCAGGCCGAACACCACATCGTACTTCTTGGTGGCATCGGCGTACTTCATCAGTTTTTCAGCCATGATGTTGCTTTCCTGTTCCTTCCGATGTCACTCACTTGGCGAGACCGTCAAGCCACGGGGCCTTGAGGTCCTTCCAGATCGGACCGTTCCAGTCCTCCTCGAGCGCGGCTTCGAGCGCGGCGGCGGGCTTATACATGACCTCGTCGCGCTGCTGCGGCGCGATGAACTGGAAGCCGACCGGCAGGCCGTCGTCGGACAGGCCGGCCGGGATCGACATGGCGGGCACGCCGGCGAGGTTCGCCGGGATGGTCGCGATGTCGTTCATGTACATGGACAGCGGGTCGGACGTCTTCTCGCCGAGCTTGAACGCGGTGGTCGGGCTGGTCGGGCAGACGAGCACGTCGACCTGCTCGAACGCCTTCTTGAAGTCCTCGATGATGAGCGTGCGGACCTTCTGCGCGGAGCCGTACCAAGCGTCGTAGTAGCCGGCGGACAGCGCGTAGGTGCCGAGGATGATGCGGCGCTTGACCTCGTCGCCGAAGCCGGCCTCACGCGTGTAGGCCATCATGTTGGCGGCGGTCTGCGGCACGCCGGCCGGCGGCATGACGCGCAGGCCGTAGCGCATGCCGTCGTAGCGGGCCAGGTTGGAGCTGACCTCGGACGGCATGATGATGTAGTACGCGCCGAGCGCGTATTCGAGGCGCGGGCAGGAGACCTCGACGACCTCGGCACCCATCTCCTCGAGCTTCTTGACGGCCTCGTCGAAGCGGGCCGAGACGCCGGCCTGGAAGCCGTCGCCGCTGAGCTCCTTGATGAGACCGACCTTCATGCCCGTGAGGTCGCGCTTCGCGCCTTCACGCGCGGCGGCGACCATCGGACGCGGGCCGCCCGGGATGGAGGTGGAGTCGCGACGGTCGTTGCCGCCGATAATCTCCTGCAGGAGCGCGGAGTCGAGCACGGTACGGGAGACCGGGCCGATCTGGTCGAGCGAGGAGGCCATGGCGATCGCGCCGAAGCGGGAGACGCCGCCGTAGGTCGGCTTCACGCCGACGGTGCCGGTCAGCGCGCCCGGCTGGCGGATGGAGCCGCCGGTGTCGGTGCCGAGGGCGAGCGGGGCCTCGAACGCGGCCACCGCGGAGGCGGAACCGCCGCCGGAGCCGCCGGGCACGCGCTCGGTGTCCCACGGGTTGTGGGTGGTCTGGTAGGCGGAATGCTCGGTGGAGGAGCCCTGCGCGAACTCGTCCAGGTTGGTCTTGCCGAGGATCGGCATGCCGGCGGCCTTGAGCTTCTCGATCACGGTCGCGTCGTACGGCGGAATCCAGCCTTCGAGGATCTTCGAGGCGGCGGTCGTCTCGATGCCCTTGGTGACGATCATGTCCTTGATAGCGATCGGCACGCCGGCCAGCTCCGGCAGGGCGGCCTTCTCCTCGGCGCTCTTCGCGTCGAAGGCGTCGGCCTGCTCGCGGGCCACGTCGCCGGAGACCTTGAGGAACGCCTTGATGCTCGGCTCGGCGGCCTCGATCACGGCGAGGTGCGCGTCGACCAGCTCACGGCTGGAGACGTCGCCCTTCTTGACGGCCGCGGCCATCTCGGCCGCGGACAGCTTGACGAGTTCGTTGGTTGCTTCAGTCATATCGGCTCACTCCTCGCTTCCCAGGATGCGCGGCGCGACGAACATGCCGGCCTCGGTCTTCGGGCCGCCGGCGAGCGCCTCGGCCTGCGTGAGCGGCGTGACCGGCTCGTCGGGGCGCAGGTACGCCTCGAGCGGCACCGGGTTGGCGGTCGGCTCGACGTCGTCGGAGGCGACCTCCTGGACCTTGTTGATGGAATCGGCGATGACGTTCAGCTCGCCCTGCAGACGGGTGATCTCCTCATCGGTGAGCGCGATTCGGGCCAGATCGCCCAAATGCACGATTTCTTCGCGTGTGAATGTAGGCATGCGCCTAACTATACGAGCAATTTGTGACACGCGGAACGGATGTACCGCCCGCCCCGATATGACGCGAGGGCCCGGCACCGCGCAGTTCATTGCGGTGCCGGGCCCTCGTTCGTCCGCCTGCGTTCCGGCGCACCGTCGCGTCATCCGCGCACGGCGCCCGTCACGTTCCGGCGGACGATGGGCTCCGCGTTCAGCGGCGCTTGCGCGAGATGGCGACCATGCCGCCGGCGACGACGATCAGCGCGATCGCCACGGAGACGATCTGCATGATGTTCGATCCGGTGGCGGACAGTTTGTTCGCGGGGTTCGCGGCGGGCTTGTTCGTCTCGGGCTTCGTGCCGGGCTTGTTCGGCTGCTCGGGCTCGAGCTTCTCCGGCTGCACGCCGAACGTGCCGTCGGCGTTGTCGACCACGTCGTAGCCGTCGGCGAGGTAGTCGGCATCGGGCTTGACGGTGAACGTGCCTCCGGAGATCGAGAATCCGGCGTCGGCCGCGTCACCGTCGGTGTCGGAGCGGGCAATATCGCCTTGGATTGTGCCTCCGGTCACGGTAATCGAGCCGGTGCCGTTGGTCTGATCCTGGTAGATGGCGGTCTGCTTGCCGGTCGCGGCGATGGTGCCGCCGTTGACGGCGAGCGTGCCGGGCGCGCTGGTGGCCGACTGGTCGATGCGGATGTTCCATACGACGCGCGCGCCGTCGTTCGACGCGGCCAGCTTGCCGCCGTTGATTTCGGCGGTGCCGTAGTTGAGCACGGCCGCCGATGTGCCGGTGATCTCGCCGTCGTTGACGACGAGCTTGCCGTATTCGTCGTTCTTGACGTACAGGCCGCCGGTGATGGTGCCGCCGTTGATGGTGAGCGTCGCGGTCTTCTCGTCCGGGTTGTCCTTGATGCCGTTGTAGAAGCCGTTGGCGATGACGCTGGAGTACTTGGACGGCGTGCCGTCGGCGAGCTTCGATTCGACGGTGACGCCGTCGTTGATGGTCATCGTGCCCATGTTCTGCAGCGTGTAGAACGAGTTGCCGCCGTTGTCCTTCGGACCGGAGCCGGCTTCCTTGGAGCGGCGGAACGTGCCGCCGTCGAGCGTGGCGGTCGCGCCGAGCGTGTTCTTGACCGCGGCCTTGCCGTGCGTCACGTTGTCGACTACGCCGGTCTTCTTGGCGCTGGAGTCGGTGACGGTGAGCGTGCCGTTGTTGACGATCGTGTCAGCGGTCTTGTTGGTGAGCGTGTTCCCGTTGAGGTCGATGGTGACGGTCGCGTCGGCCGGGATCGTCACGTCTTCGGCGATGTTCTGCAGCAGCGTCACCGTGGTCGCGCCGGCCTTGATCGCGGCGTCGATCGATGCGTAGTTCACGCCGTTCTGGTCGGCGACGGCCACGTTGGCGCCGTTGTACTGGTACTTCGTGTTCTCGCCGAACGTGTTGCCGCCGATAATCATGCCGCCTTCGGTGACGTAGGTGACGTTGGTGCCGAGCAGCACGCCGACGAAGGCGTCGAGCGTGTTGTCGGTGACGGTGAGCTGGTCGTTCGGTCCTTGGCTGGGCCACACGCTGTAGGAGACGGCCGCGTAGCCTTCGATGTCGTTGCCGCTGATCACGGTGCCTTGGGTCGCGGTCACGGCGATGCCGTACGTCTTGGACTTGTCGGCGGCGAGGCCGGTGCCGTTCTTCACCGTGTTGCCGGTGATGGTGGTGTCGGTGATGCCGTAGGAGCCGGCGGCGGTGTTGCCGTTGCCGACGACGAACATCATCGAGCCGGACGTGCCGTTGCCGGAGGTCGGGCCGGTGGTCACGGTGTTGTCCGTGATCTTCGTGCCGCTGATCGGGTTCGTGCCGTTGCCGACGATGTTCACGCCGACGGACGAGTTGTTGACGACCTGGCCGAGCTTGAACGTGTTGCCGGAGATGACGGTGCCGTTCGCGCCGCCTTCCAGCCACACGGAGCTGGGCTGCCAGTCCTTGTTCTGCGAGGCGCCGGTGGCGGGATCGCCGGCTGCGATCTCGAACGTGTTGCCGGTGATGGTCACGCCGGTGGCCTTGTTGCTGACGATCACGTTCTGCGCGTTCGTGTTCGTGGCCGGGTCGAGTGTGAACGTCACGCCCTTCACGGTGACGCCGGAGGCGTTGATGCGCAGGCTGCCGGTGAACACGGTGCCCGCTTCGGCAGTGATGGTGACCTTCTTGTTGACGACGAGGCTGTCGGCCACGGTGCCGCTCAGCGTGATCGTGTCGCCTTCCGCGGCGTTGTCGAGCTTCGACTGCCAGCTGTCGGCATCCGCGGCCGGTGCCGGCGTGGCGGCGAGTGCGGTGCGGGGCGCCGCTTCGATTCCGGCATTGCCGCTGTCCGCGTAGGCGGCGGGAACGCCGATGCCCAAGGTCGCCACCGCGGCGAGGGCCGCGATGCCCACGCGCCATGATCGCTGTGATTGCTTCATCATATTCTCGTTCTTCCTGCAGGCATCCCTGCGTCATCTCCTTGGCGGGAACCGTGGCAGTCATCACAATCAGCGCAATCGACCTTGATGTGCCTCGTACCCCCTACCTCCCCCTACTGTACTCCCTGAACGCAGTCATGTCATGCTCGCGCCGTCGCATCGACGTGATCGACGCATCATCGCATCGACGTACCGGCCCGCCGGCTCACGGCCGACGGACCGCCCTACCAGACCGTTCTGCCAGACCGTTCTGCCAGACCGCCCTACCGAATCGCCCTACCGAATCGCCGCGTGCTGCGCGATCCAGCTGTGCATCGCGACGGCCGCCGCCGCGCCCGCGTTGATGGACCGCACCGAGCCGAATTGCGAGATGTACACGACGTCGTCGGCGAGGTCGAGCGCGGTCCGCGTCAGTCCCGGACCTTCCGCGCCGAACAGTAGCAGGCAGCGTTTCGGGAACGCGTACCGTTCCATCGGTACCGCGCCGGGCACGATGTCCATCGCGATCACGCGCGCCGCTTCCAGCTCGCGAATGCGCGCCTCGGCGGCGTCGAGTTCCGCAAGGAACGGCGCCTGCGCGGCGCGCACGTCCGTCGCGGCCGCCGCGCGCGCCGGAGACCCGTCGCCCGTGCCGGGCGCGACGGTGCCGGCAGTCGCGCAAGCCCCGGCAGCACCGGGCGCGCCGGCAGTCGCGCCAGCCCCGGCAGCGCCGGCCGCACCGGGCGCAATGCGCGCGGCGGCCTCGTGCGCGTGGAACGCGGCGGCCGCGGCACGCGCGCGTTCCGCCGCGATCTCGCCGGCGATGCGCATGCGCCAGCAGCGCACCATCGCCGCGATCGACGCGTGGTGCTCCATGTGCTGGTACAGCTCGGTCATCAGCGCGCCGTTGCGGTTCCACTTGTGCGGGCCGACGATGTGCACACGCCGCGCCTGGAACGCGTTGGCGGTGCGCACCATCGAGCCGATGTTGAAATCGTGCGTCCAGTTCTCGATCGCGACCTCGAAATCGTGGCGTCCATGCGCGTCCAGATCCGCCTTGATCGCGGCGACCGTCCAGTACCGGTAGCGGTCGAGCACGTTGCGCCGGTCGCCCTGGTCGAGCAGCGCCGGATCGTAACGGAGACGGTCGGCGTACAGCGACGAGGACGGGTCGTCGGGGCGAGGCTCGCGGGGGTGCGTTTCGGCCCACGGGCCGACGCCCACCTCGCGGAACACGGGCTCGCCGGATCGTTCGGCCTCGATGTCAATGGGATTGCGAGGATGCATGTCTTCTTTCGTCTCATATCCTTGGCTCCCCTTGCTAGGGGAGTTGCGGCTTCACCGGGCGGAGAGGCAGTCCACCAAGGACGCCGGAACCCTACTCCGTCAGATCGGATTCGTGGAACACCTGGATGAACGGCACCTCGTGCCGCGCGCCGTCGACCGGGCTGATGACGGTGATCTCGTGCTCGTCCGCGCCCTTGCCGACCCCGCCGACGAGCGAGGCGACGGCCACGACGCTCGCGCCCTCATGCTCGACGATCGAGAAGTCGAGGCTCAGCTCGTTACCATTGCGCAGCGTGACGAGCGAGCTGGTCTGCACATAGGATTTCTCGGACAGCCACGCGTCGAGCAGCAGCACGCGCTTGCCCTTGATCGACGGGCCCTTGATCGAGGGGAACACGAAGTCCATGACGAATCCGTCGAGGTTCTCGCCACGGGAGGCGGCGGCCTGAATCATCGAACCGACGAGCGGCACGGAGGCGGCGGTGAGCGCGCCGACCGCGTCGTAGTCGTCGACGGAATAGCCGGCGTCCTCCAACGTGTCGAGCAGGACGTGACCCATCACGGCCGCACCGTGATGGTCGAGCGTCACCGCGTACAGTTCGGAGAACGGCTTGCCGGCGACACGCTCGCGCAGCAGCGCGCGCAGCTGTTCGCGCGGGTCGAGCATGGCGAAATCGATGGGCTCGTTGTGCAGGTCGGCGGGACCGGTGGCACGGAATCCTGAATCACTCATATCTCTCAGGGTACGGCCCGCCCTCGTCACGACCGCGTCTTATCCGCGGTCCCTCCGCTCACGCCCCACTACGACTCGCGGACCGCCCGGCCCGTCATGACCGCACGAGGCGCGCGATGGCGGCCGACGCTTCGGCGAGCTTCTCGTCGGCCACGTCGCCGCCTTCCGCGGACGCCTGCCGCACGCAATGGTTGAGATGGTCGTCGAGCAGCAGCAACGCCACCGATTTGAGCGCGGAATTCGCGGCGGAAATCTGCGTGAGCACGTCGATGCAGTACTTGTCGTCGTCCACCATCTGCTCGATGGCGCGCACTTGTCCTTCGATGCGCCGCAGCCGTGCCAGCACCTTCGCCTTGTCGTCGCCGTAGCCGTGCATCGTGTCTCCTTTCGTCGCTCGTCGGCGGATTCATGTGTATCGTTCCCATCGGCCTGCGCGGCCGGACGGGCCGCCGCACTCCCGCCCGACCGACTGTCCACCGTCCGCGTAACACCCTCCAGTATATACCCCATAGGGGTATTGGGTATACACTGTTGTGCGGTATACGATGGAACATGAGGAACGGCCTAGGCCCGAGGAGCGGAAATGGAACTGAACATCTTCACCTGCGTCGCCGCACTGGTCGTCGCAAGCATCGCGACATGGCTCATTCTGAGATTCTTCTTCGGCGAGCGCAAAGGAGTCGCCGGCGAACTGCACGAAGGCATGCAGCACGCCACCATCACCGTGAAAGGCGGCTACTCTCCCGACGTGGTGACGATGAAGGCCGGCGTGCCGATCACCCTGAACTTCGATCGGCAGGAGACCGGCGAATGCACCTCGCACGTGGTGTTCGGCGACCTCGGGCTCGACGCGATGCTGCCGGGCAATACCGCCACCGACGTGAAGCTGCCCGCACTGCCGGCCGGCGACTACCCGTTCGCCTGCGGCATGAACATGGTCCACGGCCTGCTGCGCGTAGAAGGCGACGAAAAGGGCGACGCGGGAGTCGAAGGCGGCGAGACCGCAGAACATGGCCGCGCCGGAGAGTCCCAGTCAGAGTCCCAGTCAAGGCGTGCCGGAACCGGCGGAACCACCCCCACATTCAAGGCAACCGAAGTCGGCGAGAACGCGCCTGCGGTCGACTATGCGGCAAACGAGGCGCGCGAGGCCGCGGAGCGTCGGAACGAAATCAGGAACCTCACCCGTCTGGTCGCCATCGGCACGGCGCTGACGCTCCCCGTGTTCGCAGTGATGATGATCCACATGGTGAACCACATGCTACTGCCCGACTGGCTCATGAACCCGTGGTGGCAGGCAATCCTCATCACGCCGGTCATGTTCTACTGCGGCGCGCCGATTCACAGGGTCGGATTCCCCGCCCTGCGCCACCGCGCACCGGACATGAACTCGCTCGTCTCGCTGGGCACGAGCGCCGCCTACCTCTACAGCCTGCTCGTATGCGTGGCGCCGTGGTTGCTGCCGGAAGGATCACGCGAGCCGTACTTCGAATCGGTGGGCGTGGTCATCACGCTCGTGCTCGTCGGCCGTCTGCTGGAGACGAAGGCACGTGAAGGCACCGGCAAGGCCGTGCAGAGCCTCATCAGACTGCGCCCGCGCGTCGCGCACCGGCTCGATGAAGACGCCGCGCGAGCCTGGGCGGCCGATAGACACGATTCCGGAGCGGATGTGCATGGTTCGGAAGGTGATGTGCATGGTTCCGAGACGAACCTGCACGATTCGAACCGTAACGTGCATGATTCCGAGGGCAACGTGCAGTATTCCGACGCGAACCTGCATACCCCCGCCGTGAAGACCGCCTCGCCAACGGTCGAACGCTGGCTCAATCCGAACGCCTTCCATGACGTCGACATCGATGAGGTGAAGCCCGGCGACCTGCTCGTAATCAAGGCAGGAGAACGCATTCCGGCCGATGGCGTGGTCGTCGCGGGCGAGGCCGAGGTGGATGAGTCGATGATTACCGGCGAGTCCCGTCCAGTGCGCAAAACCCCACTCTTCACGACCACACCCCACACGTCCGCCCAAAATGGCTACACATCAGGTGCGGATTCCTACACGTCGGGTGCGGAATTGCACACATCGGCCGCCGAACCATACACGTTGGGCATCAAACCATACAGGTTCGCCGACAAGGCCGATGAGACAGGCCATTCCGGCACCTCCCGCCATTCCGCCACCCCCTCCACGGACCAGCCGTCAGCCGTGACCGGCGCGACCGTGGTGCTGCGCGGCAATCTGCTCATGCGTGCCACGCAGGTCGGCGGCGACACCGTGCTCTCGCAGATCGTCGCGATGGTGGCGCGCGCCCAGGCGACCAAGGCACCGGTGCAGCGCCTCGCCGACCGCATCGCGCGCATCTTCGTGCCAGCCGTATTCATCGTTGCCGTATGGACATTCGCGATCTGGCTGTCGCTCGGCCCTGACCCGAAGCTCGCACACGCGCTGGTCACGGCGGTGAGCGTGCTCATCATCGCGTGCCCGTGCGCGCTCGGCCTCGCGACGCCGCTGTCGGTCACGGCGGCGACCGGCGTGGGCGCGACGAACGGCGTGCTCGTGACCAGCGCGAAGGCGTTGGAGCGGGCCCGCGAGATTGGCACGGTCGTATTCGACAAGACCGGCACGATCACGCGCGGCGTGGCCGACGCGGATTCCACGGATTGGAGCCGCCCGAGCTACGAGCGGGACACCGTCAAGCCAGGATCGAAAGAAGCGGTGGCCGCGTTGCGCGCGGCCGGTATCCGCACGGTTATGCTGTCCGGCGACAAGGCCGAAGTGGCGGCCTCGATCGCGCGTGAGGTCGGCATCGACACGGTGATCGCACAGGTGCGGCCGGACGGCAAGGCGTATTGGATCGAGCAACTGCAGAACGAGCCGCATGAAGGCCTCGTCGCGATGGTCGGCGACGGCATCAACGACGCGCCCGCGCTGGCCCGGGCCGATCTGGGATTCGCGATCGGCACCGGCACGGACGTGGCGATGCAGTCGGCGGATGTGACGCTGATGAGCGGCGACCTGCGCGGCGTGGTCCGCACGATCAACCTGTCGCAGGCGACGATGCGCAACATCCGGCAGAATCTCGGCTGGGCGTTCGGCTACAACGTGATTGGCATCCCGATTGCGGCCGGCGTGCTGTACCCGTTCACCGGATGGTTGCTGAGCCCGATGATCGCCGGTCTCGCGATGGCACTGAGCTCCGTGTGTCTGGTCCTCAACGCGAACCGTCTCAACGGCGTCACCCTCAGCGGCACGCGTCTCGCAGCACCAGCCGCGACCGCGCACGGGGCGCGTACTCGCTCCTCCGCGTCGGGCGAGATGCCCCGCCCCCACGCTCTCGGCGAGGATTCTTCCCGTGACGGTGGGGAGCCATCCGGCGCGCCCCAACCGAAAGGAACCGTGCAGGGAGGCGCATCACCGCGGCAGGAGTCCGACGGGCCGCACGTCATCATCGACGAACGGACCTCCCTCACTACCGGAGCAGCCGGAACGGCCGGCACTACCGGCGTATCCACTGTCCCATCATCCACAATCAAGGAGAACACCATGGAAATGAACCACATGCACCACGCCGCCCCCACCGAAGGCGAGACCGCCACTGATCCGGTGTGCGGCATGACGGTCGCGGTGAACGCAGATGCGATCACACGCGAATACGAGGGCAAGACCTACTACTTCTGCGGCGAACACTGCGCCAAGAACTTCGCCAAGGCTCCCCAGATCTTCCTGGAGCAGTGATTCCCGATCTCTCAGCCGAGTCAGCAGCCGAGTCAGCAGCCGAGTCAGCAGTGCGCCAGGCCCAGTCTCTTGGCTCACCTCCGATGAGGAGCTGTCAGACGACAGGCTGATTGAGGGAGAGAGAACACCACATAACGAATACGAAACCGGCCCGCCGCCCCGCACAACGGGAGCCGACAGGCCGGTTTCGTATTATCCGCGACTATGTGTCGCATACGGTCTCGCGTTCCACGCAGTGCCCGCGACGGTTCGCCGCCCACTGCCAGGAACAGCCCACTGGGCTGTTCGTCACGCGAAGAACATGTTGAACAGCCAAGCGCCGATGATCGCGCCCACGATCGGGGCGACGACCGGAATCCACGCCTCGCCCCAACGGGAGGAGCCCTTGGACGGGATCGGCAGGATGGCGTGCAGGATACGCGGCATGAGGTCGCGGGCCGGGTTCAGGCCAGGACCGGTCGGGCCGCCCATGGAAGTGACGAGGCCCCACACGATGAAGCCGACGACGATCGCGGCGGCGGCCGGATCCTTCTCGCCCCACGGGTCCATCAGGCAGCACAGCGCGCCGAAGACGAGCACGAGCGTGCCGAACATCTCGTTGAGGAAGTAGTTGAGCTTCTTGTTGTCCGCGTCGGTGGTGCAGAAGGTGGCGAGGATGGCCTCGGCGTCATCGGTGTCCTTGTAGTGCGGGTAGTACGTGAGGTACACGATGAACTGGCCGAGCGCCGCACCGAGCAGCTGCGCGATGATATACGGCAGCACCTCGTTCCACGGGAACATGCCGTTGATGGCCTGCGCGAGGGTCATGGCCGGGTTGATGTGGGCGCCGGAGACCGCGCCGAACATGAGCACCGGGAACATGACGCCGAAACCGTAGCCCATGGCGATGTTGAGCCAGCCGGCGTGGTGGCCCTTGGTGTTCTTGAGTTCCACGTTGGCGACGGAACCGTTGCCGAAGATCATCAGGATGGCAGTGCCGAAGAACTCGGCGGCCAGCTTGGTAAAGAGGGAGTATTCCACTGCTTCTTCTTTTCTTCTTGTCTGTATTGGTGATGCGACCGCCCTGAAAGGCGGGAGTCAAGCAAACCAGACCAGCATACGCCGAGGGCTGAACGGAGGCTATAGCCTCTGAACAGAGGCGGCGGCACCGCTTCTCTCATCACCTCCCGCCGGCGAGAGGGGTAATCGTGCTCAAATGCACTGCAGGATGATCGTTATTCCCCTCCCGCTGGCGGGAGGTGGCGCGTAGCGTCGGAGGGGGTCGTGGGCTCCGCAGTGTCGTGGTGTCGGGCCATGCGTCCGCAGCTTTCTTACCTTCCTCCCGCTGGCGGGAGGTGGCGCGTAGCGCCGGAGGGTGGTCCACGGGAGGGTGGACGCATGTAGGCGGTCCACGGGGAGGGCGGTCGTGTGCAGGCGGTTCGTGGGAGGGTGGACGCGTGCAGGCGGGCGCCCCCGCATTCGCCCCATCGTCCCGCATCGTCATTGTCCGCCGTCGAAAAGGGACGTGTCTGAAGGTCCTCCGGCGTTATGCGACGGGAAACCGTACCGGGGTAATGGAATCCGATGCGGTGTTTGGGGGATTCCGGTTCCGGGTTCGCCTGTCGGTTCGCCCATTACCGGCCCGAATCCGCTGCTTCCATCCGGTGGGTGGCCGCCGTATCCGCTCCGGCAGGACGATATCCGCTGATATCCGCCCCAGCGTCACAAATCCCGGAAAATGGCCCTGTCGTCCGGGATTTGTGACGCCGGGCTTGGGGGTGTCCCGGTTTCGGGAGAACGGGCCCGTCGTCCGGGATTCCTGACGCTGGGAGGGACGGCTGGACGGGGAAGCGGACTCCCGGGAGGTAACGCGGACATTCGGCCTTCAGGCCAAGGGATGTTCCTGAGCTCCGCTCGTCGCGCTGATCCATGCCGTGGGGTGCGCCACAACGACATGTGGGGATGGTGTTGTGGAGCGGCGGTGCGCCACAACACGGTCGTAAGAGGCGGTTCGTAGGAGTTGTGGCGCAATATGAAGGCCCTTCTGCTCCACAACACGCGATGGAAACGATACCAGCGGCTGTTGTGGAGCAGGCCCGCTCCACAACAGGGACGGGAACGGGGATTCCGGGGAGTTGTGGCGCGGTTTACGGGCCTGGAACGCCGAAAACAGGGGTTTCCACGGGGGTCGCGGCGGGACGCCGCTCCACAACAGGCTCTCCGGCACGTGTCGTGGAGCAGCCCCGTCCGGGACGCGGGACGTAGGACGCGGGGTATGGGACATAAGGTGCGGGGACATAAGGTGCGGGGAGCGGGAAGCCGCACGCCGCACGCGCCCGCCACACGCACCCGGGGAACGACCGGCCCCATGCCCGAAAACGGTCCGTTGCCCGCCACCAACGGTCCGCTGCCCGCCACCTGAAAACCGGCCTCGCACCCGAAACGACCGGCCTCGCACCGCACCGCACCGCACCGCACCGGGAAATCCGTGGCACGCCACCCACGACGGTCACCCGCGCGAGGTCATGCGCCAATCGACAACGCCGGGAAAAGGGAATCCCGGCATTCCCGCCACGCGATTACCGGTCCGGCGTCACGACCCGCGGCCACCCTCCGGCGCTGCACGCAACCTCCCGTCAGCGGGAGGAGAAAGTTCCTATAGTCCGGTACCCAGTGCACGACTTCCACACCCGGGTCGAATGACAGGTCTATAACCTTAGCCACGGGCCGGGGTGCTAAGGGCATGGTCCTGCCGCCGTGGTTCCGGCACCCCGTGCGCGGAATACAAAAAAGACCGGAACCTTGCGATTCCGGTCTTGTCGGTGCCCCCGCAGGGATTCGAACCCTGGACACGCTGATTAAGAGTCAGCTGCTCTAACCAACTGAGCTACAGGGGCGTTGGTTAGCTGTTGAAGTGTTCCTTGCAACGAGTGATAAATATACTCACATTTGACTCCAACGCAACCACCGGCGTGTCGCCCGGAATTCCAACGCTCTCAAAATATCTGATTTGCCATCAGCGCATCCCGCAGCCCGCCGACAAATCCCTCCATAATCAGCTCTTCACATAATCATCACACCAATCGGCAGCGATACCGCTTCCTCGCATCGTGGCGTGTGTGTATACGCCCCATGCGTCCCAAGCCCTCGCACCCACCTCCCGCCGGCGGGAGGTGACGCGCAGCGCCGGAGGGTGGTCCTGGGCCGACGGCACCCACGGTGACGGAGGCCAAAACCCCAGCCGGCCAGCGGACACGCATTCGCCCATTGCCCCGCCGAAAACGAGAGGTGGGGCGCGAAAACGCAGATCACCAACATGAAGGTTACGAACATGCGAGGTGGGGGCGCGAACATGCAGGTCACAAGCATACGCGAGGTGGGAGCGCGGACACGCACGCGCATACGAAAACCTACGCATACGAAAACCCCGCGCCGCTACGCGATGCAACACATCGCGCACGCGGCACGGGGTCCTCAGTGCTTAAGCTCAGACTTCAATGACTCGAATGACTTCGATCAGATCAAGTCAGTCTGATGGGGTTCCGATCAGTCAAATCGCCCAAGATGCGCATCGAAGCGCCTCAACGACGAACACCACCGGAATCATTCACCCAACGTCACTCAGCGACGACCTTCACGAAGAAGTTCGCGGAGATCTCCGGGTGGAGCTGGACCGTGGCCGGGAATTCGCCGGTGGTCTTGATGGTCTCGACGGTGATGGCCTTCGGATCGACCGAAGCCTTGTCGAGCAGCGCCATGGCGATGGCTTCCTTGGAGATGCCACCGAACAGCTTGCCGGACTCGGACACCTTGGCGGCGATCTCGACGGCGGAGCCCTCGATGGCGGCCTTGGCGGCGACGGCGTCTTCACGGGTGGCGACGGCCTGGGCCAGACGGGCGCGCTTCATGGCGACGATCTGGGCTTCGGCACCCTTGTTCCACGCGAAGGCGAGCTTCTGCGGGATCAGGTAGTTGCGAGCGTAGCCGGCCTTGACGGTGACGACGTCACCGGAGTGGCCGAGGTTCGCGACGGTCTTGGTGAGAATAACCTTGGTTTCAGCCATTTCAGATGCCTCCTAGAACTCAGCGGCCGGAAGTGGCGTACGGCAGCAGGGCCATCTCGCGGGCGTTCTTGATCGCCTTGGAGATCTTGCGCTGCTCCTGCACGGTCACGCCGGTGATGCGACGGGAACGGATCTTGCCGCGATCGGAGATGAACTTGCGCAGCAGCGCGACGTCCTTGTAATCGATTTCGGTGACCTTCGCCGCCTTCAGCGGGTTCGGCTTCTTCTTGAACGGCTTGACCGGCGGTTGCGGCCTCTTGCGGGACATGATGTTCTCCTTATATTACGATTTGATGTTGGTTTTCCGCAGCGCCTCCGCGGCGATACGGCGATACGTTATGCGTCTTGTGCGTCGTGTCGGGATTGGAACCGAATCTGGAATCAGAACTCCGGATCGTCGTCGGAGCCGCCGCCGAAATCGGACGAACCTCCGAACGTCGAGAAGCTGGAGCCGGAATCGGAGCCGCTACTCCACGGATCGGCGGCCGGAGCCTGTCCGGAGGGCAAGGCGTTGGACTGGCCTCCGCCGAAGCTGGAGCCGCCGCCCTGGTAGCCGTTGCCACCCGAGTAGCCGCCGTTGCCGCCATTGCCCTGACCGTAACCGTTACCACCGTTCTGGCCGTAACCGTTGCCACCCTGGCCGCCGAAGCCGCCCTGATTGCGACCGGCGAAGCCGCCGTTGCCGGACGACTGGCGCGTCACCTGTGCGGTGGCGTAGCGCAGCGACGGGCCGATCTCGTCGACCGTCATCTCGACGACGGTGCGGTTCGATCCGTCCTGTGCCTGGTAGGAACGCTGCTGGAGGCGACCCTGCGCGATCACGCGCATGCCCTTCGACAGGGACTGGGCGCAATGCCCGGCGAGGTCTCGCCATGCGGAGCAGCGCATGAACAACGCCTGTCCGTCCTCGAACTGGCCGGACTGACGGTTGTACGTGCGCGGCGTCGACGCGATGGTGAAGCTCGCCACCTGAGCGCCGGAACCGATGGTTCGCACTTCCGGATCCGCGGTGAGATTGCCGACGATGGTGATCACGGTTTCGCCTGCCATGATGCCGCCTTCCTACTTCGACACTGGAACTGTTCGACGTTGTTTCGACGATTTCCCGACGTTGTTCCGACGGAAAACGTGCAAACGCTTACTTGACGTCCTTACGAAGGATCTTCGTACGGATCACGGATTCGTTGAGGTTGAGGACACGGTCGAGCTCATCGCTGGTAGCGGGCTCGGCGGTGTAGGTCACCACGACGTAGTTGCCTTCGGTCTTGCCGTCGATCTCGTAGGCAAGCTTGCGACGGCCCCAGAAATCGGGCTCATCGACGGAGCCGCCTTCCTTGGTGACCAGCTCGAGGTACTGCTCGGTCAGCTTCTTGAGATCACGCTCGTTCAGCTCAGGATCGGCGATGAACATCAGTTCGTACTTATGCGCAGACATCACCCACCTCCTTCGGACTATTGGCCACGGACCTTCCGTGGCAGGAGTGTGTATACGCGCTGCATCATCCGGGCCGCGCGGGCGCACGGCATGATGCCGCACACACGTAGGACCCCGATAAAGCAACCACAATAGAGTAACGCCCGGCCGCGACAGCGCCAACACGCATTTGCCCGTCGCGCCACGCCGCCCGACAGGCCCGTTCATCCCGAACCCGTTCAGCGCAAATAGTCGGGCAGACCGTCGAACGCACCGAATTGGACGACCTGCACCTGTGCGGTCTCGGCGGACGCGCCCTTCTTCGCGCCACCCCACACGCCAAGGCGGTAGGTCACCGCCGCCGCCGTGCACAGGGCGAACACCGCCAGCACCACGGCACCGCCGATGAGGAAGGTGCGCATATCGTTGGGTTCCACGGGCGGCTTCGCAGCCGGCTGCAGAGGCATGTTCTGCGGGGCCGCGACCGGCTGCGCACCCGCCGGCTGGGAAGCCAGACCCGACTGCGGCACACTTTGGTTCGTGGGCATCCCGGTGCCCGGTTGCAGCATCGACGCCGGCTGTGCTACCGGCACAGGCATCCCCTGCGTCGGTATCGGCGCCGATACCGCGGCCGCCGGCGCGCCGACAGGCCCTTCCAACATCGGCGGAACCACCGCACCGGCACCAACCGCACCACCGGCCGGCGCCCCGCACCGACCGCAGAACCTGGCGGTATCCGTCATTTCATTGCCGCATTGCGCGCATCGCATCATGCCTCACTCCATTCATTCTCAGATACCGTTCTCATCAACCGTTCCCGGGGCGGTCGCATCGCGTCACAGCCACCGGTCAACCGCATCACAGCGCCGCCAACCGGTCCACCAACCGCTGCGACAGCATGTCGGCCTGGGTGAAATCCGTCTCCAACCGCCGCCATTCGACCGCCAACGTCTGCAGACGCTCCGAACACGACCGCACGGTCTGCTCGTATTTCAGGTCGATACGCCGGCGCACCGAACGGTTAAACATCATCCACACGCCGCCGCCGACCAACGCTACCGCGCCTACGGCCGCGAGCGCCGGCTGCACGAATACTCCGAGCGCCACGCCGCCGACCACGCCGAGCACCATGGTCAGAATCGAGCCCAGGTCCTTGGTCTTCGCCTTCTCAGCCGCACATTGGTCGGCGTAGAAGCGTTGCGCGGCGGCGGTGTTGCCCTGTACGTCGCGTATGTCGCCCTGCATTTGGAAGTCGTCGATGACGATCTGCTGCATGGGGGTGAACAGCAATCGGTAATGCTGGATGTAGCGCGCGGCCGCGTCCTGCTGGAGCCTGCGTGTGGCGACGAACATGTTGCGCCGCATCTGCGGGTTGGCCTCGGCGCGGCCCGCTTGAGTGAAAATCCAGCGGGTCATTTCGCCGATGATGTCGAAATCGTCCCGGTCGTGCCTACGCTGCTCCTCGTAGGCAGCCCGCGCGGCGTCCACGTCGCCCTGGCACCGAATGATGGCCTCGTTGCGTTCGATCTCGTCGTAGACGTCCTGTTCCACCCGGCAGGGCGCGGCTGCGATCTGGTCGATGTACTGTTTGAGGAATTCGTTGCGCGCGGCCTCCTGCACATCCATAATCTCGGCAATGAAGTCGATGACGTTGGCGTTATTGCGCGCGAGTTCGAGCGCCCGCACGAGTCCGGCGCGCGAGGGCACGCATGCGCAGATCACGTCGTAGGGAAACGTGTCGTCGTCGGCAAGCGCAGCATAAGCGTCGGCGACGCGTTCGACAGTGTCGCCGTAGCGTTCGCCGTTGCCTTGGATGGCTTCGTCGACGAGTCCGTTGACATAGGAGATGACGGCCTGCCGAGCCTGGTCGGAAACCTGGTCCTCCAGCGTCTTGGACAGCATGGAGAAGAACAGCAGCACCATCGGCTTTTCGGCACCGGTGAGTGTGCCGCGCGTCAGGTACCGGAACCATTTGAGCGCCACGTCCTCACGGTGCAACCGCAGGTGGAACACCATGAGGAACGACGCGGTTTTGCGATCGTCGAGGCGCATGGCGCGCTCGAGCGCGCGTTGGGCGCGTTCGCGTTGGTCGGCATGCCAGGCGACGATGGCGATGAGCACGCAGGTGAGCCAGTAGTCGGGGTTTTCGATCTGCTTGCGCTCCACGGCCTTGTCGATGACCTTCTGGGAGACCATGGAGAAATCGAGGTTGTCCATGATGCCTTGGACAATCTTACGCACGGTGCGGTAGACGGCGAAGTCGTAGAATTTCTTGTTGTTGCATTCGCGGATACGCTTGTTGGCGAGCTCCATCTGCTTCATGCGCCGATACAGCACGTCCATGCTCTGCTGCACCTCGTAGGCGCGGATGACGGTCTGGTGCGCGTTGCCGAGTGTGCTGTCGGCGCCGCCGAGACGTGAGCGGATGACGTTCGACGCGTCGTTGAGGGAGCGGTCGGCCCAGTTGATGGTGCCGACGACGTTATTAATCTCCCCCTGCAACGCCGCGTTCTCCCGTTGGATGCCGTTGAGCACGCTGTGCGCGCGGTTGACTTCGGCTCTCAAAGCTTCGTTGGCCATGTCACTCTCCGTTTCCCTCGTTGTCGTCGTCCGCGGCCGACGCGTTGCGCGCGTTCGCCGTGCCCCACGTGCGTATACGCCCCACCTGTTCGGCGGATATCGGTATGGTGCCCGCGAACTGGCGTTCGAGCAGTTCCGTCGTGACCTCGCCGAGCCCTTCGAACACGTGTTGTTCGGCGAGATCCTTGATCGCCTGTTCGATGTCCGAATAGGAGAATCCGTCGCAAGCGAGTGCGAGTCGCGTCACGTCCCTGTCAGGGAAGACCTTGTGCAGCGACAGCCGCGCGTACAGTGCAATCGCCGCCTCACGTTCGCGCCTGTTCGGCAGGTCGATGAAGAAGCTTTCGGAGAACCGCCCCTTGCGGAACAGCTCCGGTGGCAGGTGCGACACGTCGTTCGCGGTGGCGACAAGGAATACCTTGGCATGTGATTCCTGTAGCCAGAACAGGAACTGACCGAGGATGCGGTTGCCCACATCACTTTCGCCGGATCCCACGGACAACGCCTTCTCGATTTCGTCGATCCACAGCACGCAGGGCGCGACGTCGTCGATGTAGTCGAGCGCCTCCTGCATGCGGCGTTCGGTTTCACCCACGTATTTGTTGTAGACCGATCCGATGTCGAACCTAAACAGCGGCAACTGCCATCGTGCGGCGATCATCTTCGCGCTGAACGATTTGCCGCAGCCAGGCACGCCCATAAGCAGGATGCCGCGCGGTGATTGCAGCGCGTAGCGTTCGAGCTGTTCGTGCGGCGCGAAGAACACATTGCGTTTACGGTCGAGCCATGATTTTAACGCGTCAAGTCCGGCGACCTCGAGGTCGGCCGGATAGTGCACGGCAGTGACGTTGCCCACAGGCGTGAACAGGCGATTCTTACTCGCCGCGATGACGGCGACGTCCCGGTCGGAAAGCGCTTCACGCGCGACGAGCGAGGCGCGCAACAGGTTGACAATCTGGATCTCGCTCAGCCCGCGCAGCAGCGTGGCCAGTTGCATGCCGCCGCCTCGGGTGAAGGTCACGCGTTCGGCGTATTGCGCGGCGAACTGGGTAATGAGGTCGAACCGCTCCTCGAAGGTGGGCAGTTCCAGGTCGATGAACAGTCCGAAACGTGAGAGCCGCTGCCAGATGGTTTCAGCGGCGACGATGACGAGCGTGTTGCCGGTGTCACGCGCCAGGTACGCGGCGGAGAGCAGTTCGCGCGTGTACAGCGAGTCCTGTTCGAGGCGTCTGGTGTCGCCAAGCATGAAGGTGAGGTGGCGGGTGTGCCTGAAGCTCGTCATGATGAACGCGAGCGGATCCGATTCCACGTCCTTGGAGCGCGCGCCCGTGCCGTCGACGCCGTCTGAAGCGCCGGCCATTCCCACGCCGGACAGGCTTTCGACCTGCCGCGCATCTGTATAGCACATCGCGCCGATGCCGAGTTCGGTGGAAATCTCGCGTAGGGCGCGTTCAGCACGATGACGTTCGATGGTGCGAATCACCACGAGCGGCACGCCCGCGCGTATGTAGTTGGCAAGGTTGCATTTCATCGTCTGGTAGTCGCTCATCGTGCGCGCCACCTCCTTTCCAACCGTTGCGCACAGTACCGCACGTCATCGTCGCCTTGGCTCTCGCCGTCGCCGACGGAGTCAAGCACGGCGGTCACGTAACGGCGAATCTCGCAGGCCAGCCGTTCCACGGATGCGGCGGGCAGCCCTTCCACGTGGGTGAAGAACAGAAGCCGTTCGCAGGCGCGCGAGTAGCGGGACAGGCACAGGACTACCGTGTCCACGTCGCCGCCGCCCTGCTCGAGCTGTGCGCTCAGCCGGCGCGTCTCGCGGTTGATCGCGCGCTCGCAGTGGCGTTGCATCAGGTCGAACACGGGCAGTGCGCTGGCGGCGTCCACGTGGCCACGACTCAGTAGCGCGAAGCGTTCCGCCGCCGAGCCAGCCGACGCAGCCGCCGTAGCCGACCGTTCGGCGAGCAACGCCCGCCATTGGTCGTATGTGGCGGGCGGCGTGGCCGTCATGTTCATCGCGTATCACACTCCTCAACCGGTGTTCTCGAACCTGTTCCTCGCATTACCTGCCGGGCATTACCTGCCAGGCATTACCTGCCAGCCGCATGGCCGCTTTCAGTTCAGGAAGGTCTCCGGCGGCTCCAAGCTCCAGTCCGGCAGCTTCTTGCTCATCTCCGCCAGCGAATCCTTCTTGGCCTTGGCGATGGCATCCGTGCTTTCGCCACCGAAGTTCTGGCTGATGGAGCTCAGCAGGTCATCCATCGAACCGGGCTGCCCGGTGCCCGATCCGGGCGTGCCGGGTGTCGCGTCAGCAGAATCGCTTCCCGGCTGCGCGTTGGTGGCGGGCGTGGACGCGCCCACTCGGGCAGCGCCGGCGGAGTCGGGTACGGACGGTTGAGCCGGGACCGCAGGCACGGGCGGCACGGGCGCGGGACTGGGAATCGGCACGGGCGCGGGACCACCGTTCTTTCCTGGCAGCGGTGGAAGATTCGGATTGGGCACTGGCATGATGTGGTCCTTTCTATGAGGTGCTATGAGGTGCTATGAGGCTATGAAGCACTGCGAAATACCGTAAAGTAGCGCAAAGTACTGTGCGATACCGTGCGGTGTCGTGCGACCGCGTCGCAGCCTCACTGGCCCGGCGCGATGAAGTAGTACTCCAACGTCTCGGTGATCGACTGCTTGACGCGCGTGGCCTGCACGCAGAACTGCTTGAACATGCCGATCTGCATGATCGTGTTGCGCAGGTTGCCCACGGCCGCGGCCACTCGGGCCGGGAACGCTTTCAGAGCGCGGAAGATATTGAAGCCGAGGAAGCCCAAGCCCAACACCACGCCGATGAGGAAGTACAGACTCACGAACGACAGTCCCATGCACAGTACGGCGGCGACGGCGGCCACTACGTTGGGCACGTTGAGGTAGACCATGGTGAGCTTGTGCGTGTTGAAGTACTCACGCAGGTTCGTTTCCTGTTCGGCGGTATCCGAGCCGTTGGACATCCCCTCCCAGCCGTCGATTTTCAGCTTATAGCCGGTGGGCATGCGCTGCTGGATGCCGGCGTGGAAGTCGTCGAGCGCCTGCTCGAGCCATGGTTTGGTGTGGCACAGCGCAAATTTCTTCACGTCAGGCTGCGTTGACTCGTCGTACAGCACCCAGGAGATGAACTGGCGTCCGATGTTGAAGCCCTCGCCCTTGAGCCGCAGGATTTCCTGGTACTGGTTCTCGGCGTCAGCGCGGTCGCCGTTGTTCTTGATGATGAGATTGTAGTACTGCTGCTGGGTCTTAAGCTCGTCCTCTTCCTGGTCGAAGTCGGTGATGAGCGTGTTGAGCACCTGGTCGACACGCGCCTTGTAGTTGTCATCGCGTCGCACGACCTGCTCGACCTTGCCCAGCTGGTCAACCATGGCGAAGATCGGTTGGAACTTCGACATATCGCGGTAGACGCCCTCCACTTGGTCGGCGTTCTCGCAGAACTGGCGAATCGCCTCGTAGCTGAACGGGCTGCTCGGCTGCATGTTGGCGATGTACCGGGCGTAGGCGTCGACGAGTTCCTGCGCCACGGCGGCGTCCTCGTTGATGATCGCAATCCAGTCGTTGATGGTCTTGTTCACCTTCGCCTCGAGCGCCTTGTCCGCACCGAATACGCCGTTGAGGAATGCCTGCAGCATCACGGCCGATTCGTTCTGCAGAACCTTCGGGTCGAGGGTCTTCAGGTATTCGACGAACCAGCGCCGCGCGGTCTCGTTGCGCCCGAAGCGCAGGTTGAGCAGCGTGAAGAACAATGTGGCCTTGATCCGGTCGCGGTGCACGCATTCGTTGATGGCGTTGGCGGCCACCTCCGGGTAGTCGTTCACCCATGCGGTCACGGCAATCAGTGCGTAGGAGAGCCAGTAGCGCGAGCTGGTGAGCCACAGCTCCTCGCTCAACTCCTGGATGGTCTTGTTGCGCACTAGGTTAATGTCGAAGTCGCGCACCACGCCGATAATCGTGCGTCGGATGCGATCGTAGTCGCCGAACTGTTCCTTGATGACCTGATCGATGCGGATGATGTTCTCGTGGGCGAGCTGCACCTCCTCGCTTTTGACCATGTTCTCCTTGAACCGGTTGACGCTGTCGTAAATCTGGTTCGTGGTGGCTTGGATCTGCTGGGTCGTGGAATCAATCTGCTGCATCTGCCCATCAATCGAGAAACGGAAATTCCCGATCGTGGTATTGAGTTGCTGTACCGCGTATGCACTATCCATGGTGTCGGCCCTCCCTGTTCAGTCCTGCGTCTTGCCGTTGTCCGTGTCGTTCGCGCTGGCCGAACCGTCATCGAACAGATTGAGCGCCTGCATCAGCGCCTCGGACCCACGGTCCGCGTGCCGGTAGGCGGCGCGCCAGGCACCCATCTCCGCCAGTGTGCGGTCGATGATCTCCAGATCCTTGCGTTTTCGTATCTCGAAGACCTGTTTGAGATTGTCGATCTGTCGCCACAGGCAGAACGCGCCGACCAGCACGAGCAGCACGCTGATAACGATGGGCGTGGGGCTACGCCACGCCACCGCGGAGATGACGAGTCCGAGCACGCCGGCGACGATCATGGCAATCCAGATGAGCACGAACTTGTCCTTGAGGTACTCCCAGAAGCTGTGCCCCTTGAAGAACTGCAGGAAGTTCGCCTTGGCGATGCCCGCCTCGTGCTCGCTGACCGACTGGCTCCAGCCGTCCACCGAAATCGTGTACCGTTCGCGTTCGCGCGCGCGGTAATCGTCGGCGAAACGCTTCATGCCGCCACGGATGTCGGGGGCGAGCTTGCGCAGTGCGAAATTGCGAATCTGCGGCAGGATGGTCGGATCGTCCTCGGTGAACGCCCATTTGCGCAACAGATCGCCAAACGTCACTGGACCGGGTTCCGGATAGCGTTCCGCGAACGCCTGCTCGGCCTGATGCACATCGCCCTTCGCCGCGATAATCAGCTCGTTGTAGCGGATACGGCGGTGCAGCTTGTCCTCTTCGGGATCCATCGATTCAATGAGGTTGTAGATGGTGTCCTCAAGCCGTTCAGACACGTCGCGTGTGTCCTCGTGCTCCTTCGCGAGCTCCTCGTATTCGCCGGCGACCACGGTGTTCTTCTCCGCGTCGGAGAGCAGCGCCTTCATATCCGCATGGTCCGCGCAGTATTCCGGCAGGTAGAAGAACTCGAAGCTGGTCGTATGCGCCTTGGTGTGCATGAACCGGTTCGCGCCATCAGCCACCTTGGTGCCGTAATTGATGTCGTACAGCACGATTTCGTCGAACATATCGTCGATCTTCGTGCCCACCCGGGCGGCGAGCGCACGGTCGGCTCCGAACGAGCCGGATAGCTGCGCCTCGAGTAGGTATTGGAACTCCTCGCCCACGTCGTTGGCGTGGATGGCATTGAGGTAGTGGACGTACCATTTGAGTGCCACATCCTTGCGCCCGAACTTCAGGTTGGCGAACAGGAAGAACAGCGACGCCTTGCGTTCGGAAATAAGCAACGCACGCCGCATCGCGCGTCCGGCGGCCTCGCGTTCATCGCTCCACCACAGCATGACCGCCATGATCGCGTACGACAGCCAGTAGCCGGTGTTGGCGAGGTAGGCGCGTTCCACCTGTCCGCGCGCGGTTTCATGCGAGATGAGGTGCGTATCCACGGCCATCACGCAACCGAGCGAGATGCGGCGCAACTCGCGGTAGAAGCGGAATTTGGTGTGGTATTCGTCAGTGAACTGGGTGAGGTTCTTCGTGGCGGTAGAGAGGTTCTTGTACGTGAAGTACCGTTCGGACACGTCACGCAGCAATTGCAGCAGGTCGCGCGCGTCAAGCGCCTGCTCGTTGATCTTCTTGGCCAGATGGTCGACGTCGTCGGTAACCTGCCGCCCCATCTCCAGCGCGTAGCCGTTGAGTACGTCAGCCTGTTCGATGACGTACGCGCGTTCCGCCTCGAGTTGGGCCTGACGCGCCAGCTCGATTTTGATCCGCGCGTTGGTCCGGTTCAGTTCGGCGATGAGCTCGGCGTGCTCTACCGCCGCGGAAGCATCTGCCATGGCCACTCCTTCTGCGATTCGTCCTCGTATCGTTCATCCCCATCCGCGTCCCCTGCCGCATCATTCGCAGTATTCGCACTGTTCATCGCAGTACGCCCATCGAACGCAGCAGGCCGATCACCTGGTCGCGCACCTGCGGCGCGTCAGGCGAGACGGCGGGGTATTGCGCCGCACGCTCCTCGAACAGGACGGAGGGGCGCAGGTGGCGCAGCAGCACGCTCAGAATCGTCGTCTTGCCCGGCCCGTCCACAGTGTTGGTGAGCAGATAGTCAGCCACGCTCGTCGGCGTGAGCGCCTCCGGCTGGTTTGCGAGTACGTCCGTCATTTTCGCCTTGTCGTCAATCGGCACGTCGGCGCGTAGGTAGGCGGCCGTGATGCTCCGTCTGCGCTGTCCGCTCAGTCCGATGGCGCCCATGGCCCGATACGCGCCAATCTTCGCGTCCACGTCCAAGTCGGGCCGCGTGAGCATGCCCATGGCGGCGCGTTGGGAGAAGTCCAGATAGTAGCCGTCGTCAACGAGCGCGTTCAGTCCTTTGACCATCACGTCCGGGTCGGCGTACGTGAGCAGCGACTCCGTCACGGCGGCGACGTCCTCGTCGGTGAGCACCCCGCCTTTGACCGAACCGAGCAGAGTGATCACATCGCCCGTGGAGCCGGCGCCGCCGATCACCTGCGCGATTGCGTGGCCGTTGGGAATCACACCGCGTGCCACGCAGGCCGAGGCCACGCGCACTTTCAGCGACATGCCGTCGCCCGATTGCGCGATGTAGTCGCTCAACGCGTCGCGCCCGCGCTGCGGTTCCATGCCACGCATGATCACTGCGGAAACGTTGGCGAGCTTCTGTTCGGCGAGCTGAGGCGTGTCGGCAGCATATTCGGTGAGCAGCCGGGCGAACAGCGCGTCCGCGTCGAGTTTGGCCGGCGAACGCAGCAGTTCGTCGATTTGCGCGTAGTCGTGGTTAGCGAAGGCACGACTCATCAAATCGTTCGCGGCGCGTTCGGAGTGGATGTCGCCCGCGTTGAAACGCTGCGCGATGTAGTCGACGCGTGCCTGATCATGGAACGTGTTGAACACGCTGATGAGCAGGGAGCGAATGTCGGAGGATTCGAGGCGTTCGTAGAAGTCGGCCTCCATGTCGTTGTTCTGCGGACTGAACGGGCCGCCCAGACGCGCGTAGTCGGATTGCGCCGAGGCCAGATCAGTGCGGATCGCCTCGCGGTTGCTCATCATCAGCTGTACGCGTTTGATGGACGCGGCAAGTCGGGCCACGATGATGCCCGGATAGTTCGGGTCGACCTTCTGGCAGTCATTGAGGTTCGTCTGAACGATGTCCCAGTTGCTCATGTCCGGATTGACGTCAAGCAACGAGTTGAGCGTCTGCACGGCGGCGTTGCGAGGAGAGAACTGGCCGTCGTAGCTTTCCTCACGTTCGTAACGATTGCCGCAATAGTCGCACACGTACACCTTGGCGGACTCGTCGTAGGTCAAGTTGCCGCCGCAGGTGGCGCATTCGCGTTGCTTGTAGGAGAACGCCATACGCTTCACTCCTTATTTGAGCATCATGAGCTTGCGACTGCGTTCGGCGTACAACGCCTCCGCCTCCTGCACCTGCATGCGCGCCAACTGGAAGTCGCCGCGTTCGACACTGTCGCGCAATTGGGCGACCTTCGCACTGATGCGTCCCTCCACTTCCATGATGGCGGGCTGGTTACGCCCGAACGCGTCCGAGTATTTCACCGTGTCGTTGAGATGATCGAGCATGCCCAGCAACTGCTGATCACCGCCGCGCATGCGGCAGGAGTCGATGACGGAGGCGATGTCGACGGCCTGCATGCCCCAGTTGACGGCTTGCTGGCGGCGCTCGTCGCTCTTGCCGGCGGAGGCACCCTGCGCGGCGAAGCTCACGATGGCGATAATCACGAACGCCACGAGGATGACGAGCTGCACGAACAGCGCGATCCTCCAGGAGACGACCAATTGGAAGAAGATGAACACCATGCTCACGAAGACTTCGGCGAGGAAGTAATACGCGGCGAAGCCCATGAGCGGGATGCCGAAGAACACGGCCTCCACGTTGGGTTTCCTCACGGCGAACCTCGGCATGAGGAAGGCGAGCGCGAACGCGACGACGGCGAACACCATCGAGACAATCGCGGTGGGCGTGTACACGTGGGCGAACAGGAAGATGGCCGCGGCATACACCACGAAGAGCAACAGGCCAATCAGGCAGATGAGTATGTTCATCGTCGACTGCTTCTTGGCAGCGGTCGATTCGGCCGGATTCACCTGTATGGCGGGAAAGCTCTGGGTGGGCTGGGCCGCGAACTGCGGGGCAGACTGCATACCCTGCTGCGGGGCAACGAACTGCGGAGCCTGCTGGTAGGCGCCCTGCCCGGCACTCTGATACGGGCCGGCCGAGTAGCTTCCCTGACCGGTGTTGCCGGGTCCGGACGGCGCGGGCGGCATAGGGATGGGCTGTGTGGGCTGCATGTTCGGATTCATGATGGGCTCTTTCTCTCTTGAGACTCTGACGCTCTGACTTTTCAGACTCTTGAACCCGCGGCTATTTCAGCTTCGTGCCGCAGAACGGGCAGGCCATCCACGCGGGCTGCACCTCCTGCTGGCAGTTCGGGCATTTCGGGTTGCCGAGCTGGTTGCCACAGAACGGGCAGACGACCCAACCGGACTGCACCGCATTGCCGCAATGCGAGCATTGTGCCCCTGCAGCGGGCTGTTGAGATTGTCGAGCCTGTTGCGGCTGGGATGTGGCCGCATTCGCGGAAGCAGCGGTAGACGCTGCGGAATCCGGCATCGGCACGGCACCGGGGGCCGGCACCGGAGGCGGAACCGCGCCGGTCATCGCGCCGGCGGCCACACCCATCGCCGTGGCGGCGGCACCCATCGCGCCGGGAACTCCCGCCGAGCCGCCAGGCTGCGCGCCGCCGTTACCCATGAAATCACCAATCACGTTGTTCATTGGGTTGGTCATCGCGCCGGCCGTGCCGATGCCGAGCATGCCGCCCATGAACGTGCCGGCGGTGCCGTCGTTGCCCGCAAGGGTGCGCAACACGGCCGCCTGCTGCTCCTCCTGCCAGGAATATCCCTGCAGCCTACGGGCCTCGGCCTCACCGGAGGCGCTGATCACGCGCGACTGCGCTTCGCCGGACGCGCCGATCACCTGTGCCTTGGCGGCGGACTTCGCGCGCTGGAACTCGTCGGTGTCCTCGTTATCTGAATCGATCTGCTCGACGTTGAACTTGACGAGCTTCGCGCCGTATTCGTCGAACAGCGCCTGCAACGGGCCGAATAGTTCCTGCCCAGTCTCTTTGAGATGCGCGCCGAAGGTGAGCAGTCCCACTTTCTCGTTGATCATCTTGTTGGCCACACGGTCGGTGACCTCGGTGACGATGATTCCGCGGAACTGGTCGACCACCTGCTCGTCGTCGAACACGTTGACGAACCCCACGAACTTCTGCACGAACTTCTTGGTGTTCTCCACCACGAACGACAGGCTGCCATGGATGCGCACGTGCACCATCAGGTCAAGCTCCGGGTCCATGAGCTTCAACGGAGCCTTCGTGCCCCACTTGAGATCCATCGCGTGGACCTTGTTGACGAAGAACACCTTGCACGGAAACGCGGTCTTGCCACCGGTGGCGAGACGTTGCACGAAATTGAGGCCGGGGTAGTTCATCGTCTCGAGCGTATGGCGGCCCGGGCCGTACACTTCGGTGCGACCCTCGATCATCACGATCGCCTCGTGCGTCTCGTCGACGATCAGCTGCGTGGCGGAATTGAAATCCTCAATCGGGCTCTTCCACACCAGCACGCGCGGATTCCCCTCGAATTGGATGACGTCGACGAGATTCATGCGCTTTCTCCTCTTACTTCTGCGACTTCGCTAGTTTTATCATAGGCCAACAAACCCCGTGATTTCATCCATTATCTCCGCGTACGGACGCCCGGGGATGGATTCGCGCATACCATGACATTAGAATGGACGATGTCGAACAAGAGAAAGAAGGGATTCTCATGTTCTGTCCTCATTGCGGAGCGGGTGCGCGCGAAGGGGCGAAATTCTGCCCCTCGTGCGGTCAGGCGATCGCCTCCGCCCAGTCCGGAGCGGCCCAGCCCTCCCAGCAGCCTTCCTACGACGCGACCGTCATCGGTTCCCGCGGTCCCGCGCAGTCCGCGGGAGCGGGAACCGGTGTCCCCGCCGCACCGGCCGCCCCTCAGACTCCCGCGGCTCCGGCGCCTGCCGCACCGGCCCCAGCGGCTCCCGCAGCGCCTGCGACCCCCACTGCACCGGCCACACCCCACATCCCCGCACCTCACACCGCGATCCGCTTTCTTCCCCTCCCCTAGTACACTTGTCTGAGGTTCACCGCGCGCGGAAGACAACGCGCATGGTGCGGAAAAACTACGAACAAAAGGACGGGTACGAGAAACATGACGTCGCTGCTCGAAGGCACTCCGGACAAGCGCATGGCGGTGGTCACCGGCCGCGCCTACCCCGAACTGGCCGATCAGGTCGCCGCATGCCTGGGCACCACGGTGTTGGAAACCACCGCCTACGATTTCGCGAACGGCGAGATGTACGTGCGGTTCACCGAGCCGGTGCGCGGCGCGGACGTGTTCGCGCTGCAATGCCATTCCGGCAACATCAACAAGTGGATCATGGAGCAGCTGCTCATGATCGACGCCCTGAAGCGCGCCTCCGCCCGCACGATCACCGTGGTCGCGCCGTTCATGGGCTACTCCCGTCAGGACAAGAAGCATCAGGGCCGCGAACCAATCACCGCGCGCCTCGTCTACGATCTGTTCCGCACGGCCGGCGCCGACCGCATCATGACGGTCGACCTGCATGCCTCGCAGGAGCAGGGATTCTTCAACGCGCCGGTCGACCATCTGACCGCCACGCCGGTGCTCATCGACTACGTGCGCAACCATCTGCCGCTTGAGAACACGACGATCGTCTCGCCGGACGCGGGCCGCATCAAGGTGTCGGAGCGTTGGGCGGCGAAACTCGGCAATCTGCCGCTCGCGTTCATCCACAAGACGCGCGACACGACCCGCCCGAACCATGCCGTCGCGCACGGCATCATCGGCGACGTGCTCGACCGTGACTGCGTCGTCGTCGACGACATGATCGACACGGCCGGCACGATTTGCGAGGCGGTGCACGCCCTGCGCGGCGCCGGCGCGCGCTCGGTCACGCTGGTCGCGACGCACGGCCTGCTGTCCGGCCCGGCCGTCGAGCGTCTGTCGCAGTGCGGCGCGCGCGAGATCGTCCTGATGGACACGGTCCCTGTGCCGGAGGAGAAGCGCCTGCCGAACATGACGGTCCTGTCCGTCGCGCCGCTGCTGGCCGCCGGCATCCGCTCCGTCTTTGAGGAGGGTTCCGTCCAGACCCTGCTCGAAGGTCTCCCGGAGGACATGCGCCCCCGCAACATCTACGCCTGATTCTCCCTGCCGGCCTTTCGCCGGCAACCCTCTACCGGCCCCCTCCCGAGGGGGCCTCGTCGTATGAGGGCCACGCGACCCCATGCGCCCCGCGCACGGCCCCCATACGACCCCCATACGACCATCACGCGGCCATCACGCGGCCGGCGCGAACTGGCTGTTGTACAAATCCGCGTAGAACCCGCCGGCCGCCAGCAGCTCCTCGTGCGTGCCGCGTTCGATCACGTCGCCGTGGTTCATCACGAGGATCATGTCGGCGTCGCGGATTGTCGAGAGACGGTGTGCGATCACGAACGACGTGCGCCCCACGGTCAGCGCGTCCATCGCCTTCTGAATCAGCTCCTCGGTGCGCGTGTCCACGGATGAGGTCGCCTCGTCCAGAATCAGAATCGGCGCGTCCTGCACCATCGCGCGGGCGATGGTGAGGAGCTGCTTCTGCCCGGCGGACAATGACGTGTTCTCGTCGAGCACCGTGTCGTACCCGTCGGGCAGCGACATGATGTAGTGGTCCAATCCGACCGCGCGGCATGCCTCGCGGATCTGCGCGTCGGTCACGCCCGGCTTCGCGTACGCGACGTTCTCGCGCACGGTCCCGTGGAACACCCACGTGTCCTGCAGCACCATCGAGAACTGGTCGTGCACGTTCCAGCGCGGCACGCTCGCCGTGTCGACGCCGTCGATCGTGATGCGTCCGCCGGCGATGTCGTAGAACCGCATGAGCAGGTTGACCATCGTGGTCTTTCCCGCGCCGGTCGGCCCGACGATCGCGACCTTCTGCCCGGCCTTCACGTCGGCGCTGAAATCGTTGATGATCGGCTTTCCGGCCTCGTATTCGAAACGCACGTGGTCGAACGTCACGTCGCCGCGCACCGGCGTGCCGCCCGCGGCGTGTGCGCCGTCGGCGCCCGCCGCGCGGCTCTCACGCACGCCGAGCAGCGCCGGTTTCGTGCTTTCGTCGGCCATCTCCGGCTCCTCGAGGAAGCCGAACACGCGCTCGGATGCGGCGGCGCAACGTTGCAGGTTCTGGAACGCCTGCGCGAACTGCGAGAGCGGTTGCGTGAACAGTCGGATGTACATCATGAACGCGACGATGACGCCGAATTCGATGTCGCCGTTCATCGCGAGCGCCGCGCCGACCACGCACACGACGACGTAGCCGAAGTTGCCGATGAAGTTCATGAGCGGCATCATCAGTCCGGACAGGAACTGCGACTTCCAGCCGGAATCGTACAGATCCGCGTTGTACTGCTCGAAGTCGCGGATCGCCGCCGCCTCGCCGTTGTACGCCTTGACGATGAGATGGCCGGAGTACATCTCCTCGACGTGGCCGTTGACCTGGCCGAGCGCGACCTGCTGACGGGTGAAGTAGCGCTGCGACGCCTTCATGATCACCATCATCAGGATGAGTCCGATGAGGCTCGCGCCGATCGCGCACAGGGTCATGATGACGTTGTTGTAGAACATCATGACGAGCGCGCCGACGAACAGCGTCACGGACGTGATGAGCGAGCCGAGCGACTGGCCGAGGGTCTGGCCGATCGCGTCGACGTCGTTGGTGATGCGGCTCAGGACGTCACCGTAGCTGACCTTGTCGAAGTAGCTGAGCGGCAGCTTGTTGATCTTCTCGCTGATCGATTCGCGCAGCCGCTGGGCGGTGCGCTGGGTGACGTTCGCCATCATCCAGCTCTGCACGTAGCTCAGCAGCGCGTATCCGACGTACAGCGCGACGAGCGTGAAGCCGATGCGCGAGACCGCGTCGAAGTCGACGGCACCCATGACCGGCTTGCCGTGGACCATCGCGGGCAGACCCTTGACGATCTCATTGGTCATGTCCTTGAGCTTGTCCGGTCCGATGATCTGGCATATCGTGCCGGCCGCGCCCAGTACGAGCGCGATGACGATGACGGGGATGTAGTTCCTGCAATACCGCACGAGCTTGCCCATCACCTCGCCGAAGTTCTGCGGTTTCTCGACGGCGGCGCCGCGTCCCGGCCCGCCATGCCCCATAGGTCCTGGCATGTTTCCGTTCCTTTCACAAAGTCTTGTCGTCCCGGCCCCTCAGTCGGAGGAGGCCGGAGGGAGCCGGCTCAGGTCACGCGGTCAGCTCGGTTTGGCTGAGCTGCGATTCGGCAATCTGGCGGTACACGTCGCAGTCCTTGAGCAGCTCCTCGTGCGTGCCTTGGCCGACGACTTTGCCGTCGTCGAGCACGACGATCCGATCCGCGTTCATGATCGTGCCGATCCGTTGCGCGACGATCAGCTTCGTGGAGTCTTTCGCGTACTCCGCGAGCGCGTCGCGCACCTCGCGGTCGGTCTTGAAGTCGAGCGCGCTGAACGAATCATCGAAGATCAGGATCTCCGGATCGCGGTAGACGGCGCGAGCGATGGAGAGTCGCTGCTTCTGTCCGCCGGACACGTTGGAGCCGCCCTGCGCAATCGCCGAATCGAATCCATCGTCCATGCGCGAAACGAACTCCGTCGCCTGCGCAACATCCGCCGCCTCCCGCACCCGCGCGTCCGGAGTCTCCCGCACCCGCATGTCCCGCGCGTCCGCGATACTCCGCGCCTCCACATCCCCTCCCGCTGGCGAGAGGTGGCGCGCAGCGCCGGAGGGTGGTTCGACGGCCTGTGTCTCCCGCACCCGCATGTCCCGCATGTCCGCGGCACTCCGCACCTTCTCCTCCTCCCGCACCCGCATGTCCCGCGCGTCCCGCATGTCCGCGGCACTCCGCGCCTCCACTTCCTCCCGCTGGCGGGAGGTGGCGCGCAGCGCCGGAGGGTGGTTCGCGGCACGCGATTCCACACTTTCCGCAGCCGCCACACTCTCCACGACCGCCCCGCGAGCATCATCGCCGTACGCGATGTTGCTCGCGACGGTTCCCTTGAACAGCACGGATTTCTGCGGCACGTAGCCGATGCGGTCGCGCAGGGCCGCCACGTTCCAGTCGCGCACGTCGACGCCGTCGACGAGGACGCTGCCGGCGGACACGTCGTAGAAGCGCGGCACGAGGTTGATGAGCGACGACTTGCCGGAGCCGGTGGAACCGATGAACGCGACCGTCTCGCCCTGCTTCGCCGCGAACGTGACGTGCTCGAGAATCGGCTCGCGCGAATCCGGGTACGTGAAGCTCACGTCGCGGAATTCGACGGTGCCGCGGGCACCGCGACCGTCACGGTTGATGCCGATGCCCTGTGCGCCATGGCCGAGGCGGGTCACGTCGGCGGCGGTGTCGGTGCCGAGCGTGCCGAGCGTGCCGAGCGTGCCGCGGGAGCCGCGCGTGCCGTGGGAGCCGCCAGCACCGGCGGACTCACCGAGCTCGCCGCCCGCGTAGCCATCCGCGTTGGCCGCGACGAGCGGCTCGGTGTCGAGCACCTCCATGACGCGCTGCGCGGACACGTCGGCGCGCGGCCAGAGCACGAACACCATGCTCATGAGCAGGAAGCTCATGATGACCTGCACGGAGTAGCTGGAGAAGACGACCATGGTGGAGAACACGTCGAGCTTGTCGGTGAGGGAAGCGGCGTCGATCAGGTACGCGCCGATCCAGTAGACGGCGAGCATGAGGCCGTTCATCACGGTGTTCATGAGCGGCATCATGATGGCCATGGCGCGGTTGGTGAACAGCTGCGTGTCGGTGAGGGCCGTGTTCGCCTTGGTGAACTTGGCTTCCTGGTAGTCCTCGGCGTTGTAGGCGCGCACGACCCGCAGGCCGGTGAGGTTCTCGCGGGCGACGAGGTTGATGTCGTCGGTGAGGGCCTGCATGGCCTTGAATTTCGGCATAACCAGGGCCATGAGGATGCCGATGGCGACGAGGAGAACCACGAGGGCGATGCCGGTGGCGAGCGTCCATGCGAAGCCGTCGCCGGCGATCTTCGCGATGGCCCATACGGCCATGATCGGCGATTTGACGATGAGCTGGAGGCCCATCGTGATGAACATCTGGATCTGCGTGATGTCGTTGGTGGAGCGGGTGATGAGGCTCGCGGTGGAGAAGCGGCTCATCTCGGCCGGGCCGAACGATTCGACCTTCGCGAACTCGAGCGAGCGCAGGCGCTGGCCGAAGCTGGCGGCGACGCGCGCGGCGATGAAGCCGGTGACGACGGCGCAGGCGACCGAGCCGAACGAGACGAGCAGCATCTTGCCGCCGGCGATCCAAATGTCGGCCATCTCACTGCCGGGCGTCTCGACGAGCGTGGTGATGTCGGACATGTAGTCGGGCAGTTTCAGGTCGAAGAAGACCTGCCCCACGATGGTCACGAGGGCGACGAGCATCTGCCCGATCTCCCCCTTGGATAGGTATTTCATGACACGAAACATGCTGTTGCGATTCCCCTTATTCATTGTTTGATCCGGCGACCGCCCTTCCCAGTTCCCTCGGCCCCCAGACGGGGGACGTGGCCGGGATGCGGCCGCACGGGCCTTCGGCTCCCAGTTCCTTTCGGCTCCCCCAGACGGGGGACGTGGTTGGGATGCGGCCGCACGGGCCTTCGGCTCCCAGTTCCCTTCAGCTCCCCCAGACGGGGGAGCTGTCGCGCTACGCGCGACTGAGGGGGTGACAACCGACAGCCCCATTCATTCATTTATCTTTGTGTATAAGTTACTTACACTATAAGATATTTGGCAAACCGACGGCGTGTTCCCTGCAACTCCAACGGCCCCGATCTCTTGCCCCCTCTGACAGGACATCGCCATGAAGCAAACGCCAGAGGCGTTCGTAGGCGATGTGCGAGCCGACAGGCGCACGCCCGCATCCGCCCCAAGACAGCGCCCCTACTCGTTCTCCTCGAACGCCTTGCGCACTTCCTCAGCAGTAGGGCGAGGCTTGCCGGGATGGCAGATCGACATGTACGTCATGAATTCCCGCGTCAGCTCGACGAACTCGCGCGTGCGCCGCTCCCCCATCTGCGAGAAGATCCACCGAACGGCGGAACGCGCATCCTCCATATCCTTCTCGATGCGCGCACGTCCGGCATCGGTGATGGCGACACGCACCACGCGACGGTCGGACGGGTCCGGCTTACGCGTGACGAATCCCTTCTTCTCCAGCGACGACAGCACCGTGGAGACGCGGCCGGAGCTGACGCGCAGGCCGTCGCCCAGCTGCGAGGGCGTCATCTCCCCACGTTCCGCAAGCAGGCGCAACGCAAACACCTCGCCATGCGCGCCGCGGTTCAGCTCACGCTGCATTGTGGACCTGTGGCACCACACCTTGGAATACAGCTCTTCCACGGCCTCTTCCTCAAAGCCCATCATCGACCCTTTCGTCGCATGCTTCGCCCATTATTGCACCTTAGAATACCTCACACTATAAACAATTTTCCTTCCCACACGTGCGGGAAGGCCATCAGCCGATCCCGCTTCCCTTCTTGGTGTCTCTTGAAGAAAGCTGCCGGCGATCACAACTGCCGCAGAAGCCGCCACCACGGAAGCCAGCATCACAGAAGCCACGCAAACCACCGCCGCGTATCGCCGTCGAATATCGCCATCCAAGAACAGACAACACGCCCACGACACGCTCAAATATGTCATCCAAATGTGAATTGTCTTACACAATCAACCGTTTTCCTCAATTTTGTGATACGCCGCGCGTATATTGGACACCGAACGTTGGCACGGAAGCTGGCGGCCACCACGGCACGGAAGCTGAAGGCCCAAGGAAGGGGAAACACCATGACCAGGAACCTATGCAGTATCGCAGGATGCACTCATGAAGCCGAAGAGGCCGGCATGTGCGGCATGCACTTCACCGCCGCGCTCGTACACGGCGCATTCCAGTACACCGCCACCAGCCGCTCCCACAGCTGACCGGCATCACAGCCGAACAGGCTAGTCACATAACCGATCGATAATTCCAGAACGGTACGAATCCCAAGAGGTACAACATTACGGGCCCGCACGTCACAGCAGACGCATGGGGGTACGCGCAGTGGTTGTCAGCCCGTAATCGGATTCGTGCCGTTTTTCTTGTTTCAGCGGACTGCCGTGTGGCCGCGCCATCCGGTTTCAGCGGAAGACCCCTGTCGCCTTCAATGACCTCTTCTCAGAGACGAAGAATCCCGTTCTTCGTCTTGTGGTGCGTAATAGCCGTATTCTCTGTACTGTCTCCCACCGGCAGGAGGTGGCGCGCAGTAGTTGTTACCCTGCAAGTCGGGTAATGCCGCTCTTCGTATTTTGGCGCGTATGGGCCGTGCGGTTGTGATTTTCATTCCCCTCCCGCCGGCGGGAGGTGGCGCGCAGCGCCGGAGGGTGGCCACAGAGTGAAGAGCCATCGGCTTGGCACTACAGGCCGGGATGCAGGCGATTCGGCTCCTCGCAGAGACGAAGGAAACGTACCACGCCACTAATTTGTGGCTCTATTGCTGTTTTCGTGGGTGGCAGTTCGTTGTTGAGCCGTTGTGGGGGTAAGTGAAGAGCGCTTTTTGGGTAGGATGTTTAACGACCAAGAAAAACACACCCAAAAAGCGCC